>JAAXXI010000059.1 GCA_013334565.1 Chlorobiaceae bacterium | reverse complement strand
CAGGGATTCGCACATTTCAATGATGAATGATGACATCCTGGCCGTCCATCAATTTCCCGATTTCCCGGGATTCGAGTACCTGCGCTCCGATAACCAGGTCATCCTGTGCAAGGCCCCTCTCTTCGAGCGATACCCTGTCCACATAGAGCTTTTCTACATCGTAATCGCGAAGCGCCCCGAAGGTCTTCGCATATCCCTTGATTCCGATACCGCCGGTATCCTGCTCCTTTTTCAGGGCATAGACGCCGTCGCCGATGAAAACGACCGTCAGGTCCAGTTCAAAGGCTGCCATCATCAGGATCATTTCAAGCCCTTCATAGGTATAGACCGTACCGTGTGGCGCATGGCGCATCACATGCAGGACTTTCCTCCGGACTTTTTCCGCCTGTTCCATGGTCAGTTCCCGAAAGTCAGTATCCTGTCGCACCGGACGGCAAGTTCCGTCAGAGCGCCGAGCCCGCAGATCGCGCTGCCCTTTATCATGATATCCTCGCTGATGCCCCTGCGTTTCGAGGCGGCTATGCAGGCGAGGATTTCCACGCCGTGCCGCCTGTTCAGCTCGGACCATCGCTCGGCGATGTTCCGGTCGTCCCGGGGCGGGTCCATCAGCCTTGTGGCATTGATCACGCCGTCATTGTACAGGAACACCGCTTCTACCGTGTGGCCTTTCCGTATGGCAGCCTCGGCGAACTTGTATGCCGTATCTGATGCCTGGTGGTTGTATGGGCCCTGTTTGAGAAGGATTCCAATCCTCACGGTAGTTTTTTCTGTTTCAGGGCACTTCTCCTTATTGTCGTGAGAAGCTCGAGTGCAAGGCGCGCAGAGCGGAGAAACCGGAATGTACTCGCAGTACACGAGGGTTTCGAGCACTCACCGAGGCTGCAACAGGGCTTCGGAACAAATAAACAGAGATCCCCGTCAGTTCTTCATATACCTCTCTGCAAACGATTCATAAAGAGGCAGCCAGGTTTTCGAACATTCGGAAAACGGCTTCTCAATATACTGAGAAAAATAGAGCGCATCGCCGGCACTTTTCACATCTCCCCTTTTCAGGGCATCGAGGGCTTTCATGCCCCACTCGCTCGTGTCGGCCCCGGCAAGCTGCACCTGCTTCCAGTAGTTCTGCGCCTCGAGGCGTATTAACGAATTACGCGGCAGGGCCTCGGCATCCTTGAGGGTGTTGACCGCGATATTGCGGGGCCCGAACGTCGCCGGCCATCCGCTCTCGGCCCAATGCTTCGAGGTTTCGACTGCTTTCAGAACCTCGCTGATTACATCTTCGAACATAGCGCTGTCGCCTCCGTGGTTTTCTCTGTTACAGTCCGTCGCCCATTCCCATCTGGATATATCCCGAAGGACAGACCAGGGAACAGATGTGACAGCCGACGCATTTGGAATAATCTGTGTAGACAACCTCTCCGGGAGGATTGTCCCTGAACCGGGTGATCGCTTCCTGCGGGCAGAACGAGACGCACTGCTTGCAGTCGAAGCAGAGGCCGCAGCTCATGCAGCGCTCCGACTCGGCTTTTGCCTGCTCTTTCGTAAGCGCTACCAACAGCTCATCATGGTTTCCGACAACCTCTGCCGGCACGATGTTCTGTCTTTTCGCCTGCGGTGAGTTGAAGAAATAGATGATATCCTGCTTCTGGACCTTCGTCACCTCCCGGTAGGGTGGTTCGGGCATCGGCTCCCCTTTCAGGAAAGCGTCGATAGAAGCGGCAGCCTTGCGGCCGTGCCCCACAGCGGTGGTTATGAGATCAACCTTGATGGCGTCACCCCCGCCGAAAACATTTTCTTTGCCCGGAATGCGGAAGTAACGGTCGAGCTTCAGCCATGGGCTGCCGTTCGTGATGCTTTCAAAACCACTCATGTCGGTTCCCTGGCCGATAGCCGCGACCACCGTGTCGCACTCGATATCGAAAGTTTCTCCGTTGCTCTTGTAGCGCAGGAACGGGATCGGGGAGTTCCATCCGTCTTCGCCTTTGGCTTTTTTCACCATGCCGGAACAGCAAAGACCGGTCACGTTTCCGTCGGCACCCCTGAGCACCTCGACGGTACCGGCAAGGTAGTGCATTTTCGTGCCTTCCCTTTCGGCATCTTCGAATTCGTTCTCGAAGCAGGCCATCTCCTCCCTCGGCACGCCCGAGACGAGGATAGCTTCGGATCCGAGGCGGAGAGCAAGCCTCGCCACGTCCATCGCGACGTTGCCGTCGCCGATGACCACGACTTTCTTTCCGATCGAAACGGCGTCGCCCTCTAATTCGTAGTTCCTGAGGAAATCGATGGCGTTTGTCGCACCGGCCGCACCGGCAAAACCGGGAACCGGGATCCCGCGGCCAGCCTGGGCGCCAACGCCCACGAAAACCGCATCGTATTCTTTTTCAAGCTGTTCGAGCGTGATGTCGGTGCCGACGCGCACGCCCATTTTCGTTTCGACACCGAGATCGATGATTCGCTGGATTTCCGTTTCGAGCACCTTCCGGTCGACCCTGTAGCCCATGATGCCGTATAGCACCATACCACCGAGTTTTCTGTTGGCGTCGTAGATGGTGACGGCATGTCCCTTACGGCGAAGCTGGTAGGCTGCCGAAAGACCTGCCGGACCGCCTCCGATCACCGCAACCCGTTTTCCGGTATCGGGACCAGGGCCGGGAAGCTTGAGACCGGCTTCGATGCCGTAATTGCCGATGGCCTGTTCGACAGCATTGATCGCTACACTCTCGTCGTGGTACTGGCGGTTGCACTTGCCCTGGCAGGGATGCGGGCAGATCCTGCCCATGACCGCCGGGAACGGGTTCGCGTTCACCAGCGCCTCCCATGCTGCTTTCCAGGGATCTTCAGACTTGTCGATGCCGATGAGCAGCCTGTGATAACCCCTGATATCCTCGCCCGCAGGGCACTCGGCCGAGCATGGCGGAGTCTGCCGGACATAGATCGGGCACTTGTGGCTGTGGTCGCCGAACGCTACGATTTTATCGACACCCGTCTGCTCGCTGAACTCCGGAAACTGGTAGTTCAGTGCGAAATCAAGAATTGGGTTGGAATCTGACTTCATGAATTTCTCCTTTTGCTAAAAGCGCACGTGGGCCGACTGGTTGAATGTGGTCCGGGCATGACGGTAGCTGTCGATCATGTTCTCGTCGAACGTCAGGCCGGTCTCTTCGAAGAAACGCTTCCAGCCGATCCTGTTGATCCATTCGCCGACACGCTCCCAGGGACGGCCGCCGTTCTTGTAGGCGGTCAGGATCCTGCCGACCACGTCGGTGACCTCGGGCCAGCGGGGAGGGTTGTTGGGAAGGTTGTGCGCGACGATGCTCATGGTCGACGGTTTCGAGCGGGCGTTGCTGTTTTTGCCGCCGACCCAGACCGCAAACTTCGAGTGCTCGGGATGGTTGATTTCCATGGCCGGGCAGGCGCCGAAGCATGCGCCGCAGCAGATGCACTTCGCCTCGTCCACCATCAGTGAGCGCTTGCCGTTCACGACCGTCGGGCGGATTGCCGCGACAGGGCAGCGTGCGACCGCTTTCGGAAGCTCGCAGATCGTCGCGAGGTGATCATGGTTGATCCTCGGCGGACGGGTGTGCTTGACGACGACGGCAATATCGGCCTGGCCGCCGCAGTTGATGGCGCAGCAGGAGGTCGAAAGCCTGACCTTGTTCGGCATCTCCATGTTCTTGAATTCATTGTAGACCGAATCCATCATGGACTTCACCACGCCGGAGGCATCGGTTGCCGGAATGTCGCAATGCAGCCAACCCTGCGTATGCGCCACCGAAGAAACGCAATTGCCTGTTCCGCCGACCGGGAAACCGAGAGACTCGAGCTCCCTGATCATGGGCTCGACGTTAGCCTGGTTCGGGGTGAGGAACTCGACGTTGTTTCGCACCGTGAAACGGAGGAACCCGTCGGAATATTTGTCGGCGATAGTGCAGAGCACCCTGATCATATCGACCGTATCCTGGCGGGGGGTGCCCGCGCGGACGGTCCAGATGGTGTCGCCGCTGTGTGCGACGTGCTTCAGCACGCCGGGCCGGGGGATCTCGTGATATCTCCAGTTGCCGTAGTTTTTCCTTACAACCGGATGGAGCGCCTCTTCATAGGTATGAGGACCGGACTCTATGGTTTTCCACTTTTTTTCAGGACTGCTCATGATGTTTGCTTCCGTTTAAGGGCTGCTTCAGCCTCCCCTGATATTGTTGAATGCTATGGCCTGACCCCTGCCGTTTATCAGTACTTCGCCTTGAAATACGGATTGTCGCGGGGCCTGGTGACATGGTTGATGTCGATCTCCTGGCCAATGCCTTCAAGGAAATCCTTGAGGCCGACACGCTCGATGGTTTCACCGATACGCTCGTGGTCAAGTCCGTTGTCGTCCCACCAGTCGATGATCTCTTCAATCAGATCGGTGAACGCCTCGATATCCTCGTCCGACTCCATTTTCATGAAAGGCACGATCAGCGAGCCCATGTTGACGCCTACCTTCAGGGTGTTCTTGCCGCCCATGAGCAGGGAAATGCCTCTTTCCTTTCCAGGTGAGAGGGCTTTCGGCATGGCGTTCAGGCAGTGCATGCAGCGCACGCAATCCCTGGTTTCGATATGCATTTCCCCGTCCTTCATCGTGATCGCCTTGGTCGGGCAGAGGTTGATGACCTCGTTGACCAGGGCATCGAGACCGCGCTCTGCGACCCATGCCTTCACCTCGTCCGTGTCGACCTGGATAGCGTCTTTCCAGGTACCGATGACGGCCATGTCGGAACGCATGATCGCGTTGGTGCAATCGTTGGGGCAGCCGGAGAATTTGAATTTCAGCTTGTAGTTCCATTCCGGGCGGTGAAGCACACCGACGAAATGTTTCAGCGCTTTGAGGTGCAGTTTGAGGTTGTCATAACAGGCATTCTCGCAACGGCCGGGGCCGATGCAGGAAACGGCGGTCCTCATGCCCGCTCCGGCGCCGCCGAGGTCCCAGCCCTGCTGGTTGAGCTCGTCGAAGCACTCCTGGACCTTGTCCTGCTCGATACCCTGAAGCATGATATCGCCGGTCTGGCCGTGCAGGGTGATGATGCCACTGCCGTGCTTTTCCCAGATATCGCAGAGATTGCGGAGCATCTCCGTGTTGTAGTGCAGGCCCGGAGCCGGCTGGATGCGCATGGTATGGAACTGCTCTGCTTCGGGAAACTTGTCCTTGATCATGGAATAGCGCGTGATGATACCCGCACCGTAACCGTCAACGGTCACGAGACCGCCTTTCCAGTATCCCATCTTCGTGTTGTAGGAATACTCGAGCTGGTCCATGACACCGCGCAGCATCGGTTTCTTCGTCCTTTCGGCAAGCCCCTTGAAACCCGCGATAAAGCTAGGCCAGGGACCGTGCTCGAGTTCGTCGAGCATTGGTGTCGGGTTCAGGAATTTTGCGTCCGAACACGATCCGCCCGAACACGCGCAGCAACCGCTGTTCTTGTTTACTTCATTCGAAGCAGCTTTGTTAGCTCCTTCCATAGCGCCTCCTTTGGTTCTCAGTAATGTTGCGAGGAATAACCTTTACGCGCCTCAGACGCAGCCGGTCGGTTTCGGCAGTCCGGCGATCTTGCATGCCTGCAGTGCAGGACCTTTCGGGAAAAGACCGTAGAGAAATTCAGATGCTTCCTTCTTGTCCATGCCTTTTTCGGTTGCCATTGCCTTGGTGAGGACCTTGACTGCCGGAGCGATCTGGTATTCCGCATAGTAGTTCCTCAGAAACTTCACGAGGTCCCAATGCTCTTCTGTCAGCGTGATTTCTTCACCTTCCGCAAGTTTGTCCGCTACGGCTTCGGTCCAGTCTTCGAGGTTAACGAGGTAGCCGTTCTCATCCGTTTCCACACTTGTGCCATTAACTACGATTGCCATTTCTTGCTCCTTTGATGGTATTGTAAATGAAAAAGACGAACTATCGCCATGCGGGGATTTTCCGCTTCTTAGCAATAGCGATCAGATAAAATTGTCCGGTGGGAGGCTGTTAAAACATAACAGCTCAACTAAACAGTTATATAGTTAATAAATTGAAGCCGATTTTTCAAATTCCGACCGAATATTTTTTTTGTATGCTTCAGCCATGGCAACGAACGAAGGCGCCCAACCGGGATTTCCCGCGGCATGAAGGTGCGCGAACGATGCGAGAAGGTTCTTGTAGAGCGCGCCGTCCCGCTTGCCGGTTATGCCGCTGCCCCTGACAACGTCGAACTGGTATGAGCAGCAGACATTCGGGGAAAGAGGCCTGGAATAATGAAACTCGTGCGCCCTGACCTGCTCGCCCTTCCGGAACCAGCCCGAATCGGCGCTGCTGATGAGGTTGACATATCCGTGCCCCACGGGTGAACGCTGGAACCCGATTTCGAAAGGAAGGCACCCTGCCAGCTGGTAGGTCCTGCCTTCCCATGATGCGCTGCGGCACAGATAGATGAACCCCCCGCACTCGGCATAAACCGGCATGCCCGTTTCCACCCGTTCACGGACATCCCTGAGGAGGCCGACGTTGCCGCTCAGTTCTCCGAAAAACGATTCAGGGAAGCCCCCTCCGATATAGAGCCCGTCTATTTCCGGCAGGCCGGTCTGGTGGAAGGTATCGATAAAGACCAGCTCCGCACCGTTATCTGTCAGCGCCCGGAGGTTGTCAGGATAGTAGAAACAGAAAGCCGCATCCCTGAAAACACCTATTTTCGCCCTCACATCCCCGCATACAACAGCTTTTTCCCGGCGGCGTGCCTGAACCGGCGGCGCCTTGTGGAAAATCTCCCTTATCCTCTTCATATCGCAATGGCATGCTACCATTCTTGCTGCCGCCTTGATAAAATTCGCCGCCCCGGCCATCTCCTCTACGGTCGTAAGGCCCAGGTGCCGTTCGGGAATGCTGAGTTCATCGTCGTGCGGAAGCATGCCGAGGACCGGAATGCCGCAGTAGCGCTCGATCGCGGATTTCTGTTTTTCACCCTGCCTCGGGTTCCGCACCCGGTTCAGAATGACACCGGCTATCTGGGCACGCGGTTCCATGGCCTGCATGCCCTTCACAATCGCGGCAATGCCCCGGTTTGTCTTTCGACTGTCCACGACGAGCAGTACCGGGGCCTGAAGAAGGTTAGCAAGGCCGGCACAGCTGTCGGAACCGTCGAGGTCCAGGCCGTCGTGAAGGCCATGGTTCCCTTCGATCAGGACAAGCCGGCCTTTCGCAGGCATACTGTTTTCAATGAACGATTCGAGACATCCCCAGTTTCCCATGAGGTACGTATCGAGGTTATAGCACTCCCGGCCACTTGCAAGCCTGTGCCACATGGGATCGATGTAGTCGGGCCCTTTTTTGAAACTCCTGACGTCGTCGCCGTTTTCGGCCAGGTATGAAAGGATGCCGAGGCTCACGAGCGTCTTGCCCGAGCTTTTCCAGGGTGCCGAAACCACAAGGCGTGGCAGCACCACCGAATCCGTATGAACTCCTTTGTTTCCCATGGTAATACCGTACTACCGCTTTACTGATATATGTCAATTCCGGCTGGCCGGAAAGGATCTGAAGGTCCGGATGTTATTTTTTCCGGACGTAAAAGGTATGGATGCCGTCGGCTTCGTTCTGTCCGATCAGTTCGTTGCCTGTGCGCCTGGCCCATGAGGGCATGTCGTTTACCGAACCGGGGTCCGTCGCGGTGATCTTGAGCACCTCGCCGCTCTTCATCGCATCGACGGTTTTCTTCGTTTTCAGGATCGGCAGGGGACAGTTGAGCCCCTGGCAGTTCAGTTCCATATCGAAGGCAATCTCGCTCATGTCCGGTTATCCTCCGGTTAAGGCTTGTTGAGATTCAATTCAGGCTTTCACTTTAGGGGCGCGCTGCTCGGGACGAAGCTGCGCCGCGAAGAACCTGTCGGCGTCATCGGGGTCCACAACCCCCCCGGAAGCGTTCACCAGTTCCTCCTCGTAATCGTTCCAGCCACGCAATCCGGTCTTGAGCGATACCACGTTCCGGAAACCGAGGACCTGGAGCGACCATGCCGAAAGCAGGCTGCGATGCCCGGAGCGGCAGACCACCACGACTTCCCGGTCCCTCGCTTCGACAAGCTCGGGCAGGGTCTCCTCGTGGTCCCATTCACAGGCCGATTCGAGAATTCCTCTCGGGACATTGACGGAACCCCTGATATGCAGGTAATCGAATTCCGCCGGTTCCCGAACATCGAGGATCAGAAGACCGGGGTTCTCCTTCAGACGGTCGACAAGGTCCCAGGGCATGATTTCCCTGACACCCGACAATGTTTCCCGTATGAGATCTATAAATCTGCGCATTCAGAATTCTCCTTTGCCTGTTTATACAACCGTTGCTTCACCGCTTTTCAATCGATGACCGGGCTGTCGATACCCAAGAGCATGAAACGGGAGCAACAAAATATACTACATAACTATTCGGTTATATAGTAATTATTAAGATAAAAAACAAGCCCTGCATCTGCCGTTCAGCCTGCACCACCGGCAATCCCGGCAACCGCAGCTGCAAGGACCGTTATCTGCAGAAAGGTGATAATCGTGTATATCCGGTTCTTTTCCTGGAAAAAAACCGCAAGGGCCGAAGTGAGGCAGATCATCGCAGCCATGGAAAGGAATACGATGGAAACGAAGCTCAGCACGTCACCGTGAAGAGGATCTGAGACCCATGACCATCCTTTCGGCACATGGACAACCTTCTGCATCTCCGATGCCCTCATGTGCCAGTGCGCGGCAACCTCCTCGATGGAAACCGTCGGAGTAAACAGCCTGAAGACATAGGCGATGAAACCTGCGGCGACAAGCACCATGCCGGTATGGGATACGATATCGAGTACGGAAGCGTAGACAAGCTGCACCCTGTCGATCCTGGTTTCCTTCTGAATTTCGCTGCTCATATCCCCAGACCCTTCATGATTGAGCGGAGCCCGGCGATCACCATCATGACGATGACGATAACCCTGATTGCCCGCGTATTGACTTTTGTAAGAATCCTGGCTCCGATTTTAGAACCAAGCATAACGCCGCTTACTGCCGGAACGGCGATGAGCGGAAGCACGGCGCCTTTATAAAGATATATCCAGGCTGCAGCGGCACCGTTCATGGAAAGCACCAGGCCGCTTGTCGCGACGGCAACCTTTAGAGGTGCGCCCATGAGCAGGTTCAGCACCGGAACATTCGCCCATCCGGCCCCCATGCCGAACATGCCGCCGATAAAACCTATACCGAAGAAAAGGACAAGGCCGATCGGGGTCTTGTGGATTTTCCAATCGACAACCTTCTGGATCGTCGGCTCGTAATAGCTGCCCGATATACCGAGCGTCCTTGCGATGACATCGGGTTCGCGCACTTCCGGAAAGCCGGACTTGCCGGATTTCAGCATGATCGCCGCAATGGCGATGATGGCAAGGCCGAGAAGCAGTTGCACCTGGTCCGCCGCCATCATGAGTCCGGCAATCGCGCCGGCGATGGAGCTGACGGAACCGATAAGCGAAAGCGGCAGGCTGAGCTTCAGGTCAGCGAGGCCTTTGCGCATGAGTGAAGGCCCGGCCGACAGGGCGCCTGAAAGAGCTACGAAAAGCCCGGCACCGCGGACAAAATCAAGATGGAACGGAAAAAAGCTGCTGACGATGGGCACAAACAGCACGCCTCCGCCTACACCCGCCAGCACCGATATAATACCGAGAAAGAAGGAAAAAACGAAAAGAAGCAGGACCCATATCCACCAGCTGGAGGGGTCGGCAACGGGGTGCAACGGCGCCGACGCGGCAAAGGTTACGGCAGGAAGCAGGAAAAGCAGGCCGGAAAACAGCGGAGGCAAGAGTGCTGTAACGATACGGTCTCCCGTCTTTTGGCTCATGTCACAGGATCAAAGGTTCGGTAATACTCCATCGAATACGGCAGCTGCCGACCGGACCTGTCGTCCAAGCCGCAGCTGCCTCATGCATGCCGGCAAAGCGCTCACTCCTTGCCGATGTAATAGGTTTTCTCGTCCGGCCTGAAGGGACGGTTGAGCCAGAGCGGCCTGCGAAGTCCTCCCGGTCCCGGAGCGGGCCTCGTCATCGCGAGCCACTCCTTGTAGATCTGGAACGAGCGCTCGGTATCGACAAAGACATCCCCGTACTGGTCGTTCTTATGCGCCTTTTCAATGCGCACTTTCTGGTGCCAGCAGTGCATGCCGCTGATCGGGTCCGGATGGACGGGGAAGGTGATGTTCTGGTGAACGCCTCCGTCCGACCAGAAAATCCTCGATGAATCGGGATCGCTGCTCTCGTAGGGCTGGATATTCTCCTCGACCCGCATTTTCCACTTGCCGGTGCCCTCCCTCGAAATATTGACCCGGTTGAACGCCCAGCGGTTGCTTTCGGGGTCCTGCTTGCGGCGCCAGCGGCCGATATGGTGCGAGCAGGCAAGCACCCCCGGCATGATGCCTTCGGTCACCCATGCGCGGTTGACGAAAAAGCCGATGTCGGTGTTCACCCGGACCAGGTCGCCGTTTTCGATCCCGAGCGCCGCGGCGTCCGAGGTATTGATCCAGACCGGGTTGCGGTGGGCGATCTCGGTCAGCCATTTTGCGTTCGCCGAACGCGAGTGGATCAGCACCGGAAGCCTGAAGGTCGGCACCAGCACGAACTCGCCTTTCGAGTGGTCCATGGTCTCGTGGTGGATATGGCTCTTGATGTAAGCCGGCATGCGGTACTCCGGCCATTTCCAGTCCACCATGGTCTGCGAACGGAACTCCTGTTTCTTCGACGGCGTGGGGAAGCCGGTGCATGGACGGCCGTCCACCTGGACACCGACCGCCTTGCCGTTTTTCGTGATCAGTCCGCTCTCCGTGTTGACCGAAGAACCGGCGAGGTCGCCCTCGGGTACGATTTTTTCATTCAGGCTGTACACGTTGCTTTCCACTTCGAACGCGCCGTATTTCTGCATGTAGTCGAATGCAGTGAGCCCCTCTGCGGCGGCTTTTTCCGGCAGCCCCGGCGTGTGCTCGAAGATGTAGCGGTAATATTCCTCGATGGTTATTTTCTCGCCCGGCCTGTACGGCGACATGACATACTGCCGGATGCCGAGGCTTCCGTCGGGATCGATGCGCCAGGTGAGCTCGATCCAGAATTCGTCCTCTTCCCACACTTCGCCGGGATTTGCCTCCCAGGTATGGGTCACCGGTTTGCCCATCCTCCGCATCGCTGCGCGCAGGACCGGCTGGCGGAAAGCGATCCATTTTCCGGCATGGGTTTCATAGCTGATGATGTCGTGCCGTTCCGGGGCGTGGCCCATGGGCAGGACATAGTCCGCGAAATATGCCGTTTCGCTCCATGTCGGTGTAAGCGCGGCATGAAGGCCGATTTTCGATTCGTCCTCGAGCGCCTCGATCCAGGAGAAGCCGTCCGGATAGGTCCATACCGGGTTGAACACCCTCGTGAAGTAGACGTCGAGCTTGCCACGGCCGTCCTTGAGGAAATGGGGCAGCAGGAAGCTGAGCTCGAAATGGGCGAGCGGGTACTCGTCGGGCAGGTGGAGGGGGTTCCAGAAGGTCTGGGGTTTCGGTTCTGCCGGGACGTGCGGCTTGAATTTGTTCCACGCGCTCGGAGAGGTGCCGCCCGGAGTTCCGACGCTGCCGGTGAGGACGTTGAGGAAATGCAGGGTGCGGGAGACCGCCCATCCGCCGAGGTTGCCGCTGCTGGCGCTGCGCCAGACATGGGTCGAGAACTGCGTGCCTGCGGCCCCGATGCGGCGGGCCACATCGACAATCATGGCCGGATCGACTCCGCTTTCTCCGGAAGCGAACTCCGGGGTGAAACCGGCATACTCCTTTTTCAGCCCTTCGATAAAGTTTTCAAACGTGACCGGGGTGCCGGGATACTCCTTGACCAGGTAATCCTGCCAGTTCACCCAGTTTTCAAGGTACTCCCTGTTGTAAAGCCCTTCGTCGATGATGACTTTCGCCATGGCGAGCAGCACGGCCGGCTCGCTGCCGGGATAGCTCGGCATCCAGTAGTCGGACATGCTCGCGGTGTTGGAAAGACGGGGATCGAGCACGGCAAGCTTTGCACCTTTCATGCGGGCCTCGATGATGCGCTGCGAATGCGGGTTGAAATAGTGACCCGATTCAAGGTGCGCACTGACCAGCAGGATGAATTTCGCATTGGTGTGGTCGGGCGACGGTCTGTCGAACCCTTCCCAGATGGCGTAACCGAAGCGTGCGCCCGAAGAGCAGACGTTCGTATGGCTGTTGTGCCCGTCGACATTCCACGCCCTCAGCACCCACTCCATGAACCCTTCATGGCCGGGCCTGCCGACATGGTAGGAAATTTCGTTGTTGCGCCCTTCGATGATGGCTTTGCGCATCCTGCCGGCAATGTCGTCGAGCGCGATGTCCCAGCTCACCCGCTGCCATTTCCCGTCGCCGCGTTTTCCGACACGCTTCATGGGGTAGAGCACCCTGTCGGCGTCCTCCACCTGGTTGAGCGTGGCAGGACCTTTGGCGCAGTTGCGGCCACGGCTTGCCGGATGGTAGGGATTGCCCGTCAGTTTGCGGATTTGCATGGTCTCCTTGTCGACATAGGCGAGAAGGCCGCATCCTGCTTCGCAGTTGAAGCAGGCGGTGGGCACGAGCATGTAGTTCTTCGCTTTGCGCTCGGGCCAGCTCTTCGAATCGTATTCAATCCAGTTGTCCCATTCGGAAGGTGGCGGGCAGTTGACTT
>JAAXXI010000058.1 GCA_013334565.1 Chlorobiaceae bacterium | reverse complement strand
CCGTATTTCACCTGAATTGAAAACCCAAAAGTCTGAAGAACCAGGATGTATTCAGCCGACGAAGAAATTTTTCAGGAAATCGGCCGGAGTTACAATCACAATGCCGTTCCATTCTTTAAGTTCGAGCAGGTGAGTGTCGTTGGAAACAATGGCTTCAGCTCTTGCCGAACTGGCTGATTCGAGGACTCTGTTGTCGTCCGGGTCGGCGGTAATAATGCAAATGCGGGTCTCGGGTATTACCAGAAAAAAGGTATCCCTGAACAACCGTATAATTCCGTATAGCTCTTCATTCAAACCGAATTTGGGCTGAATAAGTAAATGTTCGATTTCTCTGAGAAGCTCAGGTGAAGTGAAATTCGTCAATGTTCCGGAAGAGCAGAGCCGCAACAGTTCTCTTGGGTTATCCACGAACAGTATGCCGGAAACAAGCACATTCGTATCGCAAACCACTCTCATGAGCGGGCTCTTTCTTTACGGACTGCACTGATTTCTTCTTCGACATCCCTCTGCGTCAACTGTTTTTCCTCTTTCTGCCTGTCTCCGATCAGGAACAGGTCTTCCCATTGCCGCTGACGCTGAATGTAGAACCTTGCAGCTTCTCGCAGGAACTCGGATCGGCTGCGGTGCTCCTTTTTGGCCGTTTTGTCGATTTCCTTCAGCAGCGAATCCTGAAATGAGATATTAACCGTGACGTTGCTCATTGTTATCATCTTTTTTTGCCAAAATCATAAAACATACAAACCTTGTATTAAATAACTGATAAATCCGCCACAGGGTTTGAAGAAGAGAAAACATCATACGCCGAAACATGTCTTCCAGTTCAGGATAACCCTGAACGTCATCGATCCTCCGGTTTGCATGATGAATTACCCCGCTTCCGTTTCGGTTCATACTCACTGTCGATCCGTTCCCTGAGGAAGAGTTTCATCAGAGACTGATAAGGCACATCCCTTTCGTTGGCAAGAACTTTGATGCGTAAGAGCATCTGCTCGGGCAGACGAAGGGAAATGGTTTTCATCGAAGGCTTAAGATCAGGAAAGATCACTGTTTCCGCTTTTTCCCAGTTGATGTATTCAGTAGAATCATGTGTTGCCCAGAATTCGCGCTCATCCTGCTCATTCCTGAACTCCGGGACTGTTTTTTTCTGCTTTTTCATAAATCTCTTTCTCCTTTCTGTTCATGTCTCGGACTGAAATGATTCGAATCCTTTCTTTTCTGATCGTAAAAACCACCAAAAGTCTTCTTTCGGTATTTGTTTTACCAAGGGCATACCATCTTGTTTCGATACCGGAATGCTTCAGATCATCGGCGATGATCAAGGGTTCGTTGAAAAATATATCTTCCGATTCGGAGTTCGTCACCCCATGTTTTTCGTGATTTTTCGAAAGATTTCCTTCATCCCACTCGAACCCGATGATATGCGTAAAACTTTTCATACAGCATTGTATATTTCAAAAATATACAGACAGTTGCTGGAAAAGGCAAGCAGGCTGCACTCATGAATTATGGTAACAAGAGAATCTGGTGTTTGTTCAATACCAGCAATCGTGAGCTGGAGAAATTTTTTGTTTGTTGATAATTCGTGATTCATCACGAGAATTTGTGTCACGATATTTGAGGTCAAAAACTACATTTATACGATAGAAGAGAACATCGCGACTGAACGCCACATACCTTCCTATGCCGCTTAACCTTTACACCAGCAACCGGATGGAAGTGCTGGCCGATACCCTCGCCAAGGTTCTGAAAAAGCCGCTGGCTTCGGTGTTCGACCAGGAGGTGATCGTGGTGCAGAGCCGCGGAATGCAGCGGTGGCTCTCCATGGAGCTGGCGAAGCGGTTCGGCGTCTGGGCGAACGGTCGTTATCCATTCCCGAACGCGATGGTGCAGGAGCTTTTCGAGATACGCTTTCCCGGAAAGCCCGACTCTTCTCTCTTCAAACCAGACGTGATGAGCTGGAGGATCATGCGGCTGCTGCCGGAGCTGCTCCAGAGCGAGCCGTTCGGTACGCTACGCCGGTACCTCTCCGACGACAGCGACGGGCTCAAGCTCTTTCAACTTTCGGAAAAAATTGCCGATACCTTTGACCAGTACACCATCTACCGCCCGGAAATGCTCTCCGAATGGGAAGCTGGTCAGGCAGAGCCGCCAGGTGCAGAGTGGCAGACAGTCCTCTGGCGCAGGCTGACCGGAGAAGGAGGCATGCACCGCGGCAAGCTGAAGGAGCGCTTCTGCCGCGAACTCGGCCCTTCATCGCCCGGAGTCGGGGAGTTTCCCGAAAGAATAACACTTTTCGGCATCTCCTACCTGCCCAAGTTCCATCTCGACATGCTCTCGACGGTTGCCGGGGTGAGGGAGGTGAACCTCTTTCTCCTGAGCCCGACCCGCGAATACTGGAGCGACATCCTCTCCCGAAAAACGATCGCTGCCATGCCTGAAGAGGAGCGAGCCCTGCGCACCGAGGGAAACCCCCTGCTTGCTTCGCTCGGCCGTATCGGGCGGGATTTTTCCGACATGATCATCGACCTCGCCGACAGCGCATACCATCAGGATGAACAGTATGAAGAACCCGGCGACGATTGCCTGCTCCATGCCCTGCAGAGCGGCATTCTGAACCTGACGGGCACCGGGGAGGAAGGGAAGCTGCGCACGCTCGACCCGAAAGACCGTTCGCTCCGGATACACTCCTGCCACAGCCCTCTGCGGGAGGTCGAGGTGCTTTACGACAACATCCTCGCCATGCTCGATGATAACCCCGCCCTTACACCGCGCGACATTGTGGTGATGACCCCGGAGATCGAAACGTATTCACCCTACATCTCCGCAGTGTTCGGTGCCGGAGCGAACGGTGCGCTCTTGCCATACACCATTGCCGACCGCAAAACGATGCACGAAGGGGAGATCGCATCTGCGGTGCTGAAACTGCTCGCCCTTCCGGGCAGCCGCCTTGCCGCTTCGGATCTCTACGACCTGCTCGCTTCGCCCTCCGTGTGCCGCCGTTTTTCGCTCGGGAGCGAAGAGCTCGACCTGGTCCGGGAGTGGATTGAAAAAACCGGCATCCGCTGGGGAATGGACGAGCATGACCGCACGGCGAGGGACCTGCCCTCGTATCGGGAAAACTCCTGGAAAGCTGGGCTTGACCGGCTGCTGCTCGGTTACGCCATGCCGGACGACGATATGCTGTTCAACGGGATTCTCCCTTTTGACGATCTTGCCGGTTCGAGCGCCGAAACCCTCGGCAAATTCGCCGATTTCGTCGCGTCTGCAGAGCGCTTCGTCAAAAGCATGGAGGCGTCCCGCTCCCTCGAAGAGTGGCGCATTAGGTTCCAAACGATGCTCGACGATTTCATCCTTCCCTGCGGCAGTTCGGAACGCGAGTTTTCGGCAATAGCCGAGGTTGCCGGAGAGCTTCAGGACGCTGCCGATAAAGCCGGATATGCGGAAAAAGTTTCTCCTGCCGTCATCATCTCCTGGCTTAAAGCCCGGCTCGAAAAGCACGAGCAGGGGCTTGGCTTCATGACCGGTGGGGTCACCTTCTGCGCCATGCTGCCCATGCGGAGCATTCCGTTCCGGGTTGTGGCGATGATCGGCATGAACGACGGGGCATTCCCACGCCAGGGTCGCTCTCCCGGATTCGACCTCATTGCGCGCGAACCGCGCAGGGGCGACCGATCGTCGCGGAACGAGGACCGCTACCTCTTCCTCGAATCGCTCCTTTCTGCACGGGAGGTGCTCTACATCAGCTTTGTCGGCCAGAGCATCAGGGACAACAGCGAAGTGCCTCCCTCGGTGCTGGTGAGCGAACTGCTCGACGCCGTCCGCCGGGGATTCTGCCTGCCTGACCGCCGGATTGAAGAGCGGGACCTGGTCGTGAAGCACCGGCTGCAGGCGTTCAACCGGGCATACTATACGGAAGGGACCGGGCTTTTCAGCTATTCGGAAGAGAATTTCCGTGCGCTTGCCGCAGAGAAGGAGGCCTCCGGACAACTTCGCCCGTTCATGACCGCCCCCCTCGATGAGCCCAACGATGAATGGAAAACCGTTTCACTGCAGCAGCTTCTGCGGTTTTACGACAATCCGGCGGCCTTTTTTCTTGCAGAGCGCCTCGGTATCCGGACGGAAAGCATGGAGGAACCGCTCGAGGACCGCGAACCGTTCGCGCTCGAAGGTCTCGAATTGTACTGCCTGAAGCAGGAACTGCTCGATGTTGCGCTGCAGGGAGGGGATCCGCAGGAGCTGCTTCCACTCTGGCGCAGCTGGGGGATACTACCGCCTGCGCGGCATGGGGAACTGCTTTTCGACAGGGTTGTCGGAGAGGTGCGTGAATTTGCCGCTGCCGTGCAGGCAAGGACCGGGAAAGCTACGGCCCTTGGGCCAATCGTGGTCGATCTGCAGATCGGCGGGTTCCGCCTCGTCGGCCAGCTAACGAAAGTCTGGCCGCAAAGCCTGTTGCATTACAGGTGCGCGAAGCTCAAGATGAAGGACCGGATGAGGGCCTGGATCGAGCATCTCGCGCTCAACGCGACCGGCCCGTCAGGTTACCCGAGGGAAACCCGGATTGTCATGGTTGACGACGAGATACGGTTCGCGCCGGTGGATGATGCGCCGATGCATCTGGAACGGTTGCTGAACCGCTACTGGCTGGGGCTTTCCATGCCATTGCGCTTTTTCCCGCGCTCTTCGATGGCCTATGCCGAAAAAGAGAGCCTCGATGCGGCCCGGAAAGAGTGGCGTGACGACACCTTCAACAACCATCCGGGCGAAGGTTCCGATCAGGCGATCCGGCGCTGCTTCGGTTCGGGCGATCCTTTCGACGACGAGTTCCGTGCGCTTGCCGATGAGCTCCTGAAACCGATGATGGAATGTATGATTGAAAGGTAGCGCAACTTACCTGTTTTGTCGTTCTGCATGAAGTGTGGCATAATAATGAGCCCATTTTCTTGTACATCGACAACATCAGGATTCATTGCCCAAAATTCACGGGTGTATTGTTCATGGTTCTTGTACGGAATAAGCCGGATACAGGGGATTCCGTATGAAAATCAGGGTTTGTCATGCTGAACGTCATGAAATGACGTCAAGCATCTATTTCCTGACCTTGCCCGTTATGGATTCTTCGCTTTGCTCAGAATGACAGGAGAAAGGCAGAATGACTGGAATAAAACTCAATAACAGGAAAGAGACCGAATGACTGGAAAAAGAGTGAATGACTGGAGAAACGCTGAAGGCAAGGACAAGAACAGTTTGACAAAAACAAGGAGTATGTGCTGCAACACCGGAGTCATCCTGAACGGAGCACAGCGACGTGAAGGATCCATTTTTCCATAAATCGACAATATCCGGGTCCTTGCCCTTAGCCCGGAATGACAATGCAGGCCGTCATGCTGAACGTCATGAAAAGAAGTGAAGCATCCATTTCCTGATTTTGCCTTTTATGGATTCTTCGCTTTGCTCAGAATGACAGAAGAGGGATTTGATAATCAGTTTTAATGCAAGATTTCATGAATCTCTATTGAACAGATTGCTTTTGCATAAAAAGATAACTATCATTGATAGATATCATTCATTTCAACAAAGGGAACTATGGATACCGCACGCATTTTTCCATCCGGCAGGAGCCAGGCGGTGCGACTGCCTAAAGAATACAGGTTCAAAGGCAACGAAGTTGTCATCAGGCATTTCGGCAATGGCGTACTGCTGCTGCCGATCGACCAATCCTGGGCGATGCTCGATGCGGCATTGCAGGAGTTCGAACCGGGATTTGTCATGGAAAGGGAGCAACCCGAGGATCAGAAACGGGAGGAGATCGCACCGTGAGCTATCTCCTCGATACCAATATCTGTATTTACATCATCAATGCCCGGCCGCAGCATGTTCTGGAAAGGTTCAGGCAGGTGAACATCGGTGATATCGGCATATCGAGTATCACCGCGGCAGAACTGGCTTTCGGCGTCATGAATAGCGGATCCGACAGAAACCGCCGGGCCATTGAAATGTTTTTTGCTCCACTCGAACTCTATCCTTTCGATGCAAGGGCGATCTGGCATTACGGGGAGATACGCCGAGAGCTTGAACGGCGGGGAGTGCCAATCTGCCCGCTCGACACAATGATCGCCGCGCATGCGATGGCGCTCGATGCTGTGCTGGTCACCAACAACTGCAGGGAATTCAGCCGGGTGCCGGGATTGAAAATCGAAAACTGGACGGAATGAAGACGCTGAACCACGCGGAGGTCGAGCTCTCAGGCATCAACCTGATCGAGGCGAGCGCCGGTACGGGCAAGACTTACGCCATCGCTTCGCTTTACCTGCGTCTGCTGCTGGAACAGGAACTGATGCCTGAGCAGATCCTCGTGGTGACCTATACCGAGGCTGCTACGCAGGAGCTTCGAGGCAGGATACGCAGCCGCATCCGCGAGGCGCTCGAAGTGATGGAGGGACAAGGGACCGAGGACGTTTTTCTGCTGGAACTCAGGGAAAAAGTTTCGGTAGGGGGACTGAAAAAAGCGTGCGGCCTGCTCGATAGAGCACTTTGCGCCTTTGACACGGCCTCGATTTTCACGATCCATGGATTCTGCCTTCGCGCACTCCAGAACAATGCATTCGAGAGCGGCTCACTCTACGATACCGAGTTGGTGACCGACCAGACGTACCTGCTTCGCGATATCGTGGATGATTTCTGGCGGATGCATTTTTTCGGCGGCACGTCGCCGCTTCTCGGATATGCCCTGCGCAATCGCATCGGCCCGGACAAATTCATGTCGTTCCTGCGGGAGCTGCATGCCGGAACCGGGGTCGAAATCATTCCCGATTTCAGCGAACAGGAGATCACCACGATCGAAGCGGACTGCTTGACCGCCTACCGGGAAACCTGCTCGATATGGAGCGGGCAACGGGATGCAATCATCGTGCTTCTCTCCACGGACAAGGGTTTGAGCCGTTCCGAGAAACATTACCGGCCCGACCTGCTTGGTGAACTCTTTGCCGGCATGGATGCTTTCACGGCAGGCGCCAATCCCTACGATCTGTTCGACGGGTTCGGAAAGTTTACACAGGATGGCATTGCGGAAGGCACCAAAAGCAAGGGCGTTATGCCTTCGCATCCGTTTTTCGCCTCCTGCCAGCGGCTTCAGAACGGGGTGGAAAACCGTCTGCTTGCCATGAAATCCGAGCTGCTGCACCATTTCCGAAGAAGCCTGCCGGAACGCAAGCGCACCGCCAATATCCGGTTTTTCGACGACCTGCTCGAAGACCTTTACCATGCGCTTCAGCCGGAGAACGGCGGCGAGGCGCTCGCCGGTATCCTGCGGAACACCTATCGCGCTGCGCTGATCGACGAGTTCCAGGATACCGACCCGGTGCAGTACGATATCTTCAGGGCGATCTATGCCGGTTCCGGCCTGCCGCTCTTCCTGATAGGCGATCCGAAACAGGCTATCTACAGCTTCAGGGGTGCGGATATCTTCGCCTACATGCGTGCGGCAGGGGAGGTGGATGCCCAGAGGCGCTTCACCCTAACGGAAAACTGGCGCTCCACCCCGAAACTGCTCGATGCGTTCAATACGCTCTTCGATAATGAGAAACGGCCGTTTCTTTTTGACGGCATAGCTTATCATCCGCTCGCTGCAGGCAGGAAAGGGCGTGAGGAAACAGCATCGTATGCGGAAGACTATGAGCCGATGCAGCTCCTCTTCATGGATTCCAGCGACCTGAAACACAACGTCTTCAACGTGGACGATGCCGCGGCATTCGCCGTCAAGGCCGTGACCGGAGAAATCGTCCGTATCCTGAGGGATGGGCTGGAACTTCCCGGAGGCAGGCAATGCTGTGCAGGAGATATCGCGGTGATCGTGCGGACGCACCGGCAGGCGGCCCTTGTGCTCGAAGCCCTGCATGCAGCAGGAGTTCCCGGTGTCATGCGTTCCGCCAGGACCGTTTTCTCCTCTCCGGAGGCTGAAGAGGTCCGGACGCTGCTGTCAGCCCTTGCCGATCCTTCGAACGAGGCGAAAGTGCGGGCCGCGCTGTCGACCGATTTCCTTGGAAGGACAGGCAACGATATCGCCGCTTTCATCGACGACGAGGAATCCTGGATCGTATGCCTCAGGCAGTTCCGGTCCTGGCACGATCTCTGGCGTGATCGCGGGATTATGGTCATGAGCCGTGAACTGATGGCGAAAGAGGGGGTTCGTGGCCGACTTCTCGGGTCCCCGGATGCCTCCGGAGAACGGCGGCTCACCAACCTGCTGCACTGTTTCGAACTGCTGCACCGTGAAGAGCACGAACACGGAACGGGCATGGAAGGGCTGCTCGGATGGTTCGGGGAACGCATGGCGGAAATGGAGGAGTCGGAAGAACACCAGATCCGTCTCGAAACCGACGATGCCGCGGTGAAAATCGTTACGGTTCACGTCAGCAAAGGACTGGAATATCCGGTGGTCTTCTGCCCGTTCCTTTGGGGAAACAGCGGCAGGCAGGGGGATATCGCGATGTACCATGATGCTGATGGCCGACTGGTGAAAGATTTCGGTTCACCCGGCTACAACGACGCACTCTCTCTTGCCGCCAGGGAATCTCTCGCAGAGGGTCTCAGGCTGCTTTACGTAGCCCTCACGAGAGCGAAGTGCCGCTGCTATCTTTTCAACTGCAAGACCCGCGCGGGGAACTCCCCGGTCACCTATCTGCTCCATGCGTCGGAAGGGACGAGGACAGCAGACAACCAGGCCTTGGCGCTCGCCACCGAATCGCTCTCCCTCGGTGCAGAAGCGATGGCGGCAGAAATGGAGTCGATTGCAGACCATTCTGACGGCTCCATCGGGTACAGTCTGCTGAAACATGAGACGCCTGATCAAGCGGATGCTTTTTCCCGTCCCGCTCCGGCGCAGCATGAAACGCTTGAACTGAAGCGCTTCGAAGGGAGCGTCGATACTTCCTGGCGGGTGGCGAGCTTCACCTCGTTCAGCCTCCACAAAGCGAAGAGCGCTGAACTTCCCGATCGCGACGAATCCCGGCTGGAAGAGCCGGAGGCACCTGTTGCTGCTGTACCCCCAGGTGAAAAGGAAAGCATATTCAGTTTCCATAAGGGGGCACGGGCCGGAAATTTCATGCACGGGATTTTTGAAAAGCTCGATTTTTCGGATCCATCCGCCGACAGGGTCCGTGAACTTGTCGAGACAGGGCTGGAAAGGTATAATTTCAAAAAGGAGTGGCTGCCGCATATCATGAAGATGGTCCGGGATGTGCTTGAAACTCCGCTCGATTCATCCGACGGGACCTTTACACTCGGCACACTCGGCAGGAACAGCTGGATCACTGAGCTGGAGTTTTTCATTCCATTGCGGTTCATCACCTCTTCACGCCTTGGCACACTTCTCCGAAGCCATGGCGTGCTTCCCGGCGGGATCGACCTCGATTCGCTTGCCTCGATGCTGCAGTTCACACCGGCTAAGGGGATGCTCATGGGGTTCATGGATATGGTTTTCGAACGGAACGGTCGTTACTACCTTCTCGACTGGAAATCGAACCATCTCGGCAACGGTATAGACGATTATGGCCCAGAAGCCATGCTGGCGGCCATGCAGCAGAACCTCTATCCGCTGCAGTACCTGCTCTATACCGTTGCGCTGAACCGCTACCTTTCGACAAGGATCGAAAACTACCGGTACGTCACCCATTTTGGTGGTGTAATCTATGTTTTCCTCCGCGGTGTTCGTAAAGAGCGCGGGGAAAGCAGGGGATTTTACCGCGACCTTCCGTCTGAAGCGCTGATCGATGAGCTTACCAATCTTCTGATCGAACTGGCATGAGCATGGAGTACCTGGAACGGGCAATCGACCGCCATTTTGCCGATTTCATCTGCAGGCAGGAAGGGAGATCGACGGATGAGGTTTTCCGTCTGGTTATATCCATGGCAAGCAGTGCGGTAGGAAAGGGGAGCAGCTGCCTCGACCTTGCCGGAATTGCCGGTCGTACTGTGATTGCCGGAAGCAGGGATTATCGGCTGCCCGAACTGAAAGTGCTGACTGATATGCTGAAAATCTCTTCCGTCGTGAGTTTTCAGGGGAGAGAACATCGTCCGCTGGTGCTCGAAGCCGCAGGCCGCCTTTATCTCTTCCGCTACTGGCAATATGAACAGGAACTGTCAGGGATGCTTCTCCAGAAAGCTGGAGCGGAGCCGGGAGTTGTTGACGATTTGCATCTGCATGAAGTCCTTCAGCGGCTCTTCCCCGGTAATGGCGACAGGGAAGAGGACCTGCAGAAGAAGGCTGCGGCAGCCGCACTTCACCGCCGCTTCACGGTGATTTCCGGCGGGCCCGGAACAGGAAAGACCTCTACGGTCGTACGAATTCTTGCGCTTCTGCTCGAACAACCGGGAGAAGGCCGGAGGATCGCTCTTGCGGCACCTACAGGGAAAGCCGTCGCAAGGCTGAAATCGTCCATATCCAAAATGAAGGGTTCGATCGACTGTCCGGATGAGGTCAGGTCGGCCATCTCCAACGATGTCGTGACGATCCACGGGCTGCTCGGCACCATTCCCGGCTCCGCCCGTTTCCGCCATTCGCCGGAAAACCCTCTTCCGTTCGATACGGTCATCATCGACGAGGCGTCGATGGTTGCGCTCCCGCTCATGCATGCCCTGGTTTCCGCCACGCTGCCCGATACCCGCCTTCTCCTTATCGGTGATATGGACCAGCTCGCTTCGGTCGAAGCCGGCAGCGCCTTTTCTGATATCTGCGAAGCCGCTGCGGTGAAACCTCATTCGGCCTTCGGCAGCTGCATGGTCAAACTCGAGAAAAATTACCGGTTCAGTGAAAGCGAAGGCATTGCAAGACTGGGCCGTATGGTTGCCGCTGGAAACGAAAAAGAAGTGATCGAGGCTCTCGAGTCCGGATCGCTTCCCGGAATTCACTGGCATCCTGCACCGATAAAGAGCGAGCTCAGGCGTTTTCTTGCTCCGAGGGTGATCGAAGGCTATAGAAGTTTTCTCGAAGCGGCAACTCCGGCTGAAGCCCTCGAGCGGTTCGACCGCTTCAGAGTGCTTTGCGTCCTGAGAGATGGACACTACGGGGTGTCCGGGTTGAACAGTGAAATCGAGAGCATTCTTTCGCAAAGCGGATTCATCAAACCTGCCGACAGGTTTTACCGTAGATGTCCGGTCCTTGTCACGGTGAACGATTACGCGCTCAGGCTGTTCAACGGCGATACGGGGATACTTTTCAACGATTCCGAAAACAGGGATGAAACAAGGGTTTTCTTTTCTTCAACGGATGGAGGTATGCGCAGCATCCCCCCGGAACGGCTTCCGCAGCATGAAACGGCGTATGCCATGACCGTCCACAAGAGCCAGGGTTCGGAATTTGATTCTGTCCTGATAATCCTGCCTACGGCAGAAAACGAAATACTCACCAGGGAACTGCTCTATACGGGGATAACGAGAGCAAGATACGCCGTTGAACTGGTTTCGGATAGAGCAGTAGTTTCCTTTGTATTGAGAAAGAAAATCAAAAGACAATCCGGCTTTTTTGATAAGCTTTTGTTGTAAGTGCTATGAAAAAACACATGCTTCCCTGGTTGCTCATAAGTATATTTTCTTTATTCAGTTGAATGAAGGAACTATTTATTTGATACAGGGATATATTAAATATTAACTCTGTTTTGTAATGTTTTATATGAAAAAATGTATATAAAAGAGTAATTTTTGCCTATATGTGGCATTGTGGCACATCATATACGTTTTTCGCATCAATTTCCTCTTTTCCCCCTGAAACAAATGTTTGATTTTTCATATAAAGCTGTGTCATTATGAGCCAACTATCTGTGATTTGATGGCTACGGACGTCTGCGTATTAAAAGAGTATATATGTGATATGCGTGCAATAACTTAACCTAATTGCACGAGTTATTCTTTACAATATTGCCGAGCGCAAACTGTTGGTATACTAATTGCTGCATAACTATGGCTACTATAGATTTTTCGTCCTCTGTAGCTTGCAGATAACATATAAAATTTACGCTAAAATTCAGGGATCTGAAACTCATATAAGCTGAACCATGAGCACCAATCATTCCACCCCGCTGGCAACCGTCTCTGAAGTTTCAGGTAAAGTCTGGGTCCGGTCACAGGATGGTTCCTATCACCTTCTCCACAAAGGAGATGCGGTCTACGAAGGAGATATTATCCTCACCGATGACGGCAGTCATGTAAAGCTGAAGGGCCTCAATGGTGCCGGTATCGATATCATGTCGGGAAAAGAACTTGTTGTGAGCAACGACCTGTTCCTGGATGGCAGTGCTGCCGGCGAGGAAGATTCCTCGTCGTCTTCTCCCCAGGCTGTTGACCGCACTCAGTCTAACAGCCCCGCAAATCGGCAGACCGATGAAGGCAACCTTGACACACATGGGTACATGCGTGTGGGACGCGTCAATGAATCGCTCAACAGTCCTTATACTTTCGTTTCATATACAGGTCAATACAGTGCTTCCGATGAAGGCAGGACCACCAATCAGGATTATTACCTCGATGGCCGGGCTACGACCAACGAGAGGTTGCAGATGTCGATTTCACCTCTTTCTTTCACATCTGTAGAATTCATTCCAACGACGACTTATATACCTGGAACATCCACTTATTATGTTCCGGCTGTTATTGATACTTTACCGACGATCATCATTCCTGACGACAATGGGGCGGAGGTATCGGGAGAAGAGACGGTGTACGAAGCCGGACTTGCAAACGGCAGTAATCCCGGCAGCAGCGATGTGGTGTCGGGCACGTTCACGGTAACGGCGCCGGACGGACTTGCGAGCATAACGG
>JAAXXI010000057.1 GCA_013334565.1 Chlorobiaceae bacterium | reverse complement strand
CAAGCCTGCGGTAAAATGCGCGGTCGGTTTTCTGCGAGCCCGGCAGGACGGTCCATTCATCGACCCGCCAGTAACATACAGGCGCTTTCAGCTTTCCGGCAAGTCCCTTCATCAGCAGGTCGATCTCCGCGTCTGCAGGCATGTTTTTCCCGAATGTCCTGATGAACGCCGCCGGGCGCTGCCCGTATTCCCTGTCCGGCACCGGTACGACGATCGCTTCCATGATCCCGTCGATGGTCATCAGCGCTTTTTCAACTTCTTCGGGGTGGATGTTTTCACCTCCGGAGATGAACATATTGTCCTTCCTTCCCAGAACGGTAATTCGTCCGTCTTCGCTGATACGGCCGATATCCCGCGTATGGAACCATCCGTCGCCGTCCCTCCTGGGGTCGAGCTCTCCTCCTGAAAGATATCCGCTGAAGAGGCATTCTCCCCTGACAAGCAGTTCACCGTCCACCGCTTCCATGACCTCCCTGAAAGGAAGGATGCGGCCGCTGTCCTGCTGGAGGCCGCTAACAGGTCCCGGTGTCGTGGAGATCTGGGAGCCCATTTCCGTAGAGCCGTAGCTCAGATAGAGGGGGAGCCCAAGCTGTACGGCTTCTTCGATCAGCGATTTCGGGGCGGGGCTGCCGCCCAGCAGGATGGCTTTCATTCCGGTCAGCAGTTCAGCCGTCTCCGGGTTTCCAAGCAGCCGGTAAAGCTGGGTCGGTACCAGCGAGAGGTGGGTGACCGGGAATTCTTTCAGGGACGATGCGAGGTTTACGCCCGGATTTCCTGCAGCCATCGACGCTCCCGATGCAAGCGCCCTGAAGATGACGGCATAGCCGCCTATATGGTAGAAGGGCAGGGAGAGCAGCCAGCAGTCGCCTGGCCCGAAAGAGATGTTTACGTTGGAGCCGAGCGCATTGTGCCAGTGGTTCGAGAAGCTGTGAAGCGCAGCCTTGGGCGATCCCGTACTTGCCGAAGTGTGGATGATGGTTACGGGTCTTTCAGGATTTTCCGGCGGTTCTTCAATAACGGAGGCGTCGAAGCGCGTTGACTCTTCGATGGCCTTGCTGATCGATTCTTTCCTGATGCCGGGCAATTCGAACGCTTCGTTCGGCCCGGTGAGCAGCAGTTGAGGCCTGAGCTTTTCAACCGTTTGTTCGATCAGGTGCAGGGGAAACCTGCAGTTGAGGGGGGCCGCGACCAGCGCGGCTTTCAGCAGACCCAGCAGGAGCAACGCTGTATCGGGTGTGTTGGGCGAAACAACGGCAACGACATCGCCCTGTTTCAAGCCTTGCGAGAGGAACCGGCAAGCTATGCCTTCAGTGATTTTCCGGCATTCGTTGAATGAGATCGTTTTTCCTGGCACTCTCAATGCGGGCAGGTCACCGAAAAGTGCGGCAGCCTTTCCTACAATGTCCATATCGAAAGGAGGTTGAGTGCGTGCAGGTCCACTTTCTGTCCTTCGGTGAATGCCTTGCGGGCATCGATGACACTGTCGCTGGTTCCGAAAGGAGTTTCGAGCAGGTCGTGCTTCAGGTACCTGAAGGTATCGAGGCCGCAGGCCGGGGGTTTCGCGGATGCCGACGCCGCGAGCCATGCGTACATGCCGAGGCTGATGCCGCTTTCAAAAGCCGAGCTGAGCACGGTTTGCAGTCCTGCTTTTTCAGCTTTGCGCATCAGCCGGATAACGGCATCGATGCCTCCGAGCCGGTTCGGTTTGAGGACCATTGCCTTCAGTGCTTCGACGGGCAATGACTCGGCAAGGCCGGGATGCTGCCAGAGTGTTTCGTCAAGGGCGGAGAGCATTGCACTCCTCGCATGGAATTCGCCGATTGCTGCAGCGTCACGGAGAGGTTCTTCGATATAGGAAACAGCCCCTTCAGGGATGCGAGCCGCGAAATCGACAGCCTCATCGAGGGTGAATGTCTGGTTTGCATCGAGTCGCAGTTCGATCCCGTTTTCGTATTTGCCGTAGAGCGCGCGGATGCACTCGATGGCATTTGCGGCACTCTTTGCGTCAACTTTGAGCTTGAACGTGCGGTAACCGATGCTGAAAAGGGTTTCGGCCCTTTTCAGGACTGCCGGGGCATTGCCGAAAAGCAGGGCGTTGAGCGGCAGCTGCTCCGAACTTTCCGTTTCCGGGAAAAATGAGGGAGGGGTGCCGGAAGCTGTTGCTGCAAGATTGATCATTGCCATTTCAAGACCCGTCCGGACCGACGGGTAAAGAGCGCCGGGAAGTTCGTCCCCGGCGGTCAGCGTCCTGGATGAGATGCAGTCGATAAGCTGCGCTTCGGCCATATCGAGGCATTCATCGTGCAGGCCGGGGAGCGGGGCTATTTCGCCGAAAGCCTTTCCCTTGCCATCACTGCATTGAAGTGCAAGCACGATCCCTTCCCTCCCGTTGATCCGGTGGCCTCTGATGTTCACCTCTTCGGTCAGGGGGATGGTGTAACGGTATAGAAAGAGATGCGATGCGTTCAAGGTCTCTTCGGGAATTTGCTGAAATCCGGTTTGCGTTTTTCAACGAACGCATTTTTTCCTTCCTGCGCTTCTTCGCACATATAGTAGAGCATGGTAGCGTTCCCGGCAAGTTCCTGGAGCCCGGCCTGCCCGTCGCAATCGGCATTGAGGGCTGATTTCAGGCAACGTATCGCGAGCGGCGAATTTGCGAGGATTTCACGGCACCACTGCACGGTCTCTTCCTCGAGCTTTTCGAGGGGCACCACCGTGTTGACCAGTCCCATGTCGAGAGCTTCCTGCGCATTGTACTGACGGCAGAGGTACCAGATTTCCCTGGCTTTTTTCTGGCCGACGAGGCGTGCCATGTAGCTTGCGCCCCATCCACCGTCAAACGAGCCGACTTTTGGGCCGGTCTGGCCGAAAATGGCATTGTCCGCTGCGATGGTGAGGTCGCAGAGCATATGGAGCACGTGCCCGCCGCCGATGGAGTATCCGGCAACCATGGCTATGACCGGTTTGGGGCAGGTGCGGATGTCGCGCTGGAAATCGAGCACGTTCAGGCGGTTTGTTCCCTTCGCATCGGCGTAGCCGGCATAGCCCCGAATTTTCTGGTCCCCGCCGGAACAGAACGCTTTGTCGCCGGCACCGGTGAGGATGACGACGCCGATAGTCTCGTCATTGCGTGCGTCGCTCAGCGCGCTTATCATCTGTTCCACAGTCTGAGGACGGAACGCGTTGCGAACTTCGGGGCGGTTGATGGTGATTTTGGCGATGCCTTCGGCTTTATGGTAGAGGATGTCGGAAAATTCGCCTGCTGAAATCCAGTTTAGAGTGCTCATGTCGGCTTTTTTATGAGTGTGTGTTGAAAAATTCCGTAAGGCGCTCCACGAAAAGCGCCCTGTTTTCTATGTGCAGCGTATGGCCGCAGCCGGGAAAGAGTTCCATCGAGGAATCAGGGCATAAATTAACCATTTGATGGCCAATCTCAACGAATTTAACGTCTTTTTCCCCGACAAAAAACCTGACCGGAACCCTGTTTTCCTTCAGTTTTTCCCATAGTGAAGGCTGACGCCCGGTCCCGAGCAACCGGAGTGCCGCTGCAAGTTCTTCCGGCGGCCCCTGCTTTCTTTTACGTTCCACTTCGTTGAAGAGCGGATGGTTTTTCAGGGTCGCGAAAAGCGGCTGTTCATACCAGGCATCGATAAAGCCCTTGAAGTTCCTCCCGATTTTACGGGCTATGCCTTCATCGCTCATGATGCGGTCGTTTCGTTCTTTCCCGGCAGCGATACCCGGCGAAGCGGAAACGATGACGCTTTTCCTGAAAAGCTCGGGATAGCGCAGCATGAGGGCCAGCGCCAGCCGACCTCCCATCGAATAACCGGCAAGGAAGAGGGGGGGGTGAAAGTTCCTTTGCAGCATGAGGGCCAGCGCATCGACGGTTTCAGAAAAAAAAGAGAGGGGGGCGGCCCAGGCCGGAATCCGGGTTGAGCCATGGCCCGGAAGGTCGATGAGGATACACCGGAACCGCGGTTCGAGAAGTTCCGCGATGGGCCGCCAGTCATCGCCCGAACCAAGGAAGCCGTGCAGGAATACGATGCCTGGCAGCTGGCCGTTTCCTGTTTCGGAGACTTGGAAATCGATCGTTCGTTGTTCCGGTTCCATAATCAGCCGGGTTGTAAGCTGCATTCTGTTTTCATGATGTTTTATCCGGGGAAATATATCATGCTGATTACGATGGAGGAAACTTTCCGGTGTCTGTTATACCGGAATTCGATGGATAAACTTAATTTGTATATGGATTTGGTGTTTTATTATATTAACAAGTGTAAATAGTGTTGATCAGTCCAATCCCGCATCCGTTTCTCCCGAATCCGGAGATGTTCTTCAAATATGGGTATTGCATTCAGTACAAAGATTGAAGAAGGGATACTCCATGTTCACGCGTCAGGGTACGATGAAAGCCTGGAAGATGTGCAACGCTACGCAGCCGGTGTTCTTCAGCAGTGCGTTGAAGGCGGCGTAAGGTTCATTCTGTGTGATGAAACGGAGCTCGAGTATCGTCTCGGAACATTTGACCTGTACGAACTGGGCAAATTTTTTTCCTCCTTTGTGCCCCGGGATATCAGGGTTGCCATAGTCTGCAGCCCGGAAGTTATTTCCGATACCGTCTTTTTTGAAAATGTCGTGGTCAACAGAGGCCATTGCCTGAAGCTTTTCAGGGAAACCGACATGGCAAAGCGATGGCTACTTTCTGCCGGCTTTGACGGTGAGACAGGTAATTGAAGGAAATTCGCGGACTTTCATAGGCCTGTATTTTTACTTTTCATCATAAAAATTTGTGAGCGGTTTCCTGCTTTATGGTATTATTGCTGTAAACCAAAGGAATTCGCTCGGAAGAATTCTCGGGGAAAAGAGAATGGCTATTCATTATACGACAAAAATTGAAGAGGATGTCCTGCATGTCCTGGCATCGGGATTTGACCTGAGCCCGTCTGATGTCGAAGAATATGCATCAAGGCTCCTCAAAATCTGCCTTGACAACGGTATCCAGCGCGTCCTCTGTGACGAAAGCGCCGTTACGACCGAACTGAGCGCCCTCGATACCTACGAAATCGGCCTGTTCATATCGAAGTTCGTTCCGACATCGCTCAGGATCGCTATCGTATTTCGTCCCGAGACATCCTTCGATGTTCGTTTTTTTGAAAGCATCGTTGTCAATCGCGGTCAGCAGATCAGGGTATTCACCGATGCCTTTTCGGCCAGGACCTGGCTGGACGGTTTGTGAGACGCCTGGTTGCGGGGAGATTTCCTTAAAAACCATTATTTCTTCGAAAGTTCTGCGTTGCAACCGGAGAGTACAGTGTTTCAAACGGTTCTGTCGTTTACTTGCATTACCATTGTTGCATGAGAAAGCTGATCCGTATTCCTGCCTGAGCGTATTTCTTCGTTTCCATTCTTTTCCTGTTGATAATCTTCCATTGCGCTGAACATTGTCATTCAGCTGGCGAAAACAATCCGGGGAAAAAATGAAGTTCCGGTCGGATTCTCAGGGATAACCCTGCAGAATTATGAGCGAATGCTTATATTTATCGCCAGGCACAATAAATGCCGCATATTGGCGGATACAAAACACCTGACATGCCATGACCGGAAAGAACTACATCTATACACTGTTTTCTTCTCTGCTTTTCCTGTTTTTGACAGCGTGCGGCGGCAACCAAACGGAACCCATGACCGACAGGGATGGGAACAGTTATCCTTCAATAAAAATTGGCAATCAGCTATGGACGGCGAAAAATCTGGAGGTTGCCCATTACCGCAATGGCGATCCCATACCTGAAGTCCGGGATTCTGTGGCCTGGTCGCAACTCAAGACCGGAGCATGGTGCTGGTATGAAAACAGTACTGAGAAGGGAAAAATATATGGAAGGCTTTACAATTGGTATGCCGTAAACGATCCGAGAGGGCTTGCTCCACAGGGATGGCATGTGGCCAAAGATGCCGATTGGGATTCGCTCTCCGAAGTTTTGGGAGGTGATGATGTTTCCGGTGGAAGGATGAAATCCGGACGTCTCTGGAAAGAAAAGGAAAGTGGTGGGGCAGATAACGGTTTTGAACTGCTTCCCGGAGGTGCCAGGAGGGATGCGGACGGTGCGTTTGTATTGCAGGGGGAGTACAGCAGGTTATGGTCTTCGACCGAAAGCAATGAAATGAAAGCATGGGGCAGGGCTGTCGGCTATTTCGATCAGGCATTCCGCCGGGGAGAAGCCGGAAAGCGGCTTGGTTTTGCTGTCAGGTGTGTCAGGGACTGAAGACCGTCAAGATGATCGAGGTGCCCCTGACAGATATTCAGACAACAGGTTTCTCTGTTCCGGATATTGAAAAGCCTGGCTGACCGATGAATCTTTTTTCATATGGCTTCCTGACGGCTGGAACTTCCGGAGGCGAACGGACATATTCAGGAAAAACAGAAAGATGAGCAGCATTTGATGCAAATGGCCTTCAACCCCCGTCTGCTATCAGGGTCTCGAGAATTGTTCAGAGGCAATGTGCGACAGAGCGGCTGACAAGGTGCGGTGCTGCTCGAGGTTTTCCTTTCTTTCGCTTTTCACTTCGATAATGGTGGTTTTCCCGTCACGTCCGGCGTCAAGATAAGCGGCAGTAAAATCCCGGTTCGAGGAGGGGCACACATAAGCGATTCCGAAGGTTTCCGCGGCAAGCCGGATACTGTAGTTCTGCGGCGTGGCGAAATGGGTTTCAAAGACGTCGGTTACGCCTGAAACCGGGAGGAATGAGAAAATTCCGCCGCCATTGTTGTTCAGAACGACGATTTTCATGGGAACCGTGAGGTTGCCGAGCAGCGTGAGTGCGTTCATGTCGTGAAGGAACGCGATATCGCCGATGAGCAGCGTGACCGGTTTGCGGTGCCCTTGGGCAAACCCCGCAGAGGTCGATATGATGCCGTCGATGCCGCTTGCCCCCCGGTTGAGCCCGATTGCGACCGCATCTTCCGATAGGGCGAAGGCATAGTTGTCCATATCCCTGACCGGCATGCTGTTTGACAGGAAGAGCGCGTCGGAAGGGGAGATGAGCCGGGAAACGATGCGGGCGGCCGAAATTTCGGTCACGGGTTTTTCCGGCAGCGTTTCTTTTTCTATCTCCAGGCCTGCAGCCGTGAAAAAATCATCCGCTGCGGAAAGAGTGAATGCCGGAGGTGTTTTCCTGCTCCCTTTCAGCAGCGATGCCGACTGTGCAATGGAGCCCTCGATGCTCATGGTGACATTGTGGTCGGGCGAGAAGCGGCCCGGATGGTCGCGGAAGACGATGACCTGCTCCGGTTGCCATTCACGGACAGCCGCGGCCGGATGTTTGGCAATGAGGTGCCCTCCGAAATGCAGCACAAGGTCGGGCCTCAATGTTCTTCTGAATTCGGGTGACTGCATGGCGAGCTGCCAGGGCCGGGCTGCTGCTTTTACTCTCAGGCCGGACGAAAGGTCCGCATAAAGCGGGGCCTGCAGGTCGGCTGCAAGCTCTTCCACCGCGCGGGCATCATCGCTGTCGTTCAGGTTGCCTGCAATGAGGAAGGGCTGGCGGGATGCTTCCAGCAACTTCCTGAGCATTCCGATGGAACCGGTATCCGGCATTTTCACAGGTAATGCCGGCGATGTCGACGGGTAAAGTGAATCATGCCAGGATCGCAGCGGAGTGAACCAGGGATCTGAAAAGTCCGGTGTTTCCGGTTCAAGCGACTCACGGAAAGGCTGGTTCAGATGGACCGGGCCTGCAGGAGAGCCTGTTGCTTTCGCAACGGCGTATGCTGCCGTCGAAAGCAGCGACCGGAGAGGCACTTCCTTGGATGGAGCGGGCAGCTGCATGTTCCACCTGGTATAGTTGCCGAACATGTTTTCCTGGCGTATGGTCTGGTTCGCTCCGCAATCGAGCAGTTCGAACGGCCTGTCGGCCGAGAGGACGATCATCGGCTGGAAATCCATCGAGGCTTCGATTACCGCCGGGAAATAGTTGGCCAGGGCGGTCCCGGACGTGCAGATGAGCACTGCAGGCCTGCCGGTCGCCCTGGCATGGCCGAGCGCGAAAAAACCGGCGGACCGTTCGTCGGGAAATATTTTCCAGCGGGCTTTCGGGTTCCTGGCAACGGCTACCGTCAGTGGTGTTGACCGTGAGCCGGGTGAGATGCAGAAAAAATCCGCACCCTGCCTGAGCAGCTCTTCAACGATGACCGTGCTCCAGAGGGTGGTAATGGCGCGGCTGTTCATGGGTCCTGGCGTGTTATGGCAAGGAGGTCCCCGATTTTCTGGTCGACTTCCTCCCATTCCAGCGACGGTTCGGAACCTTTGACGAGCCCTGCCCCGGAGTAAAGATAGGCATGATTGTCGATAACCAGGGCCGAACGTATCGCAACGGAAAATTCAGCGGCATCCCTGCTGATCCATCCGGCGGGGGCAGCGTACCATCCACGGCTGAACGGTTCGAGGTTCATGATATGCCGCAGTGCGGGTTCCCTCGGCACTCCTCCTACTGCGGGCGTAGGGTGAAGCGTCGTGAGCACGGCGCTGTCTTTTCCGAATTCCGGTTTCAGTTTCGCCGAGCAGCGGGTATAAAGGTGAGCGAGCCGGTTGAGCTGAAGGACCTGTACCTCCTCTTCCATTTCGATATCGCTGGATATTTCGAGCAATTCGTTATAGATCATGTCCTTGACGAACTTGTGCTCCCTTCTGTCCTTTTCCGAGTTCAGCAATACATCCGATGCATCGGGACGACTGTCGTCCATTTTTTCCCTGGAACAGGTGCCTGCGAGCGCTTCAGTCAGCAGCAGATTGCCGTTGCGGCGATAGAGCCTTTCGGGAGAAAAGCTGAAAAACGCGTGATTTTCCGAAGGTTCGAAATAAAAGTTGTATATCGCGCTTTTCTGCGACGGATAGCGGAGTATGAAAAGAAAGGGTGGAAAGCTGCCTGCGAATTCAAGCACAGTCTGCCTGGCGAGCGCGATCTTGTCCATGTCGCCGGTTTCGAAAGTCTCAAGTGCTTTCCTGCAGGTATTGCTCCAGCCTGTTTCGTCCGGGTTGTAGGAGATGTTCAGCAGGTCGGGCAGTTTAAGTGTATCGCATCCGGCATCTGAAGAAACCAGATCGAGCGTTTTTTCAAGTTCGGCGATTTTATCCGCAATGATGCAGCCCTTTTCCGCGTACAGGTGGCAGGTAAGGACACAGGTATTGTTTTCAATACCGAGCTGGACAAGGGGGAGTACAAGATAACAGGAGGGAAACTCCTTCCAGAGCGGGTCCTGCTGCTCGATGCTGTTGAACCGGAACCCCCCGAAGTATCGGGCTTTCGGGTTTTTACCGGAAAACCTCAGGTCAAACTCGCGGAAGCAGGATGCGTTGTCTCCATCACCTTCAAATTGGATGCTGTCGGCGGTGCCGATGCCGGCGACCGTGTAATCCTTTTCACGGTTCATCCAGAACAGGCGCGGAAAAACATGCTGATTGGCCAACCATCCCCCGGGATCGACCGCTTCTATTACCTGGGAGAATGCGATCAGCGTTCCCGTTCCATCATCGTTCTTTTCCGCACGGTCGTGCTCATACCGGGCCAGGGCCGATTTGATGCTGGCGACGGCCTTTTCAAACGGCAGGGGGGCTTCTGAAGGTGTAATGGTATAGTAACGCTCACTCATATGGTTCTGTAGGCCATGTAACGCTCAAACACTCCGGTCATGCGTTTCCTGCTCCTGTTTTGCAGGCGATCAGGCATCAGGTGCTCCGGAATTTTAAAAGTATTTCCAAGCCGTGGAACACCTTCGGGAAATTACATAACTGTAGCAAGATATCGTTTCAGTATGCCGTTTTCAATTCCCGTTGAGATGGTTTTGCAACGAACGGGCAAGATAATTGTTTTTGTCGAGAAGCCATTCATAAATCGCCATGGCCTCTTTTTTCTTCCCGGTGTGGATATAACAAACAGCAAGGTTGTAATGGGCATCGACAAACTCCCGGCTGTTCTCAATGGATGCGCTGTAAGCATTTGCCGCCTTGTCGTACTGCTGCATCTGCATGTGGGTATTGCCGATGTCGTACAGTCTCAGCGAGTCTTTAGGGGAGAGTTCGAGATATCTGTTGAAATAAGCAAGAGCCTGGGGATAATTCCTCATGTTGAACGAAACCGCTCCGAGTGCATGCAGGGCCTTGGAATAGGCCGGATCGGCAGTGAGGGCGTTCTTGTATGCTTCCGTCGCTTCCCCGTAACGTTCATGGCGTGCGAAAGCGTCACCGAGCAGCATGTAGGAGCGGGCGTCTTTAGGATTTTTCCATACATTCTGCTGAAGCTTGTTGATCTCGTCCCCTCCTGGTTTGCACGAAGTCAGCAGGACGGACAGGATAAACAAAAGGAGAGCGGGAATGCGGAAAATGCCTTTTTCCGGATGTGGTGCTTTTTCAATCATAATCTTTCAATATAATCACTTCTCGTTGTAATTAAGGTAATGCCGGCCACGACTGCGCTGAATTTTCATAGAATATTTCAGAATCGCGGATCATGTATGTAACTTCTTGAGTAATCTTTGCCGGTGTCATCCTTGAGCTCCCGGGCCCCGTCGAACTGCGCAAAATAAATTTTATTGCCATGAAATGTGAACTTGAAGTGACCGGTATGCGATGCGGGGGTTGCGAACTGCTTGTCAAGGAAGCCCTCGGAGAGCTTGACGGTGTCGAAAGTGTTGAAGCCTCGCACGCTTCAGGGCGTGTTTCGCTGGAATTCGACCCGTCGAAAATGAGCCTGGAAAAAATCAAGGCCGTTTTAGGGGAACAGGGTTTCAGCGTCATCGAATGACCCTCCCTGGAAAGATTCTGACATTAAAAAATCGCAGGTCACATGGCAGCGGAAAAAACGGAAAGGCTCGCGGTGCTTATCGATGCCGATAATACCCAGCCGTCAATAGTCGAAGGCCTTCTTGCCGAGGTCGCCAAATATGGAACGGCAAGCGTGAAAAGAATATACGGCGACTGGACGTCGACGGCACTGAGGGGGTGGAAGGAGGTGCTTCTCGAACATTCCATACAGCCTATCCAGCAGTTCGGCTATACGAAAGGGAAGAACGCCACCGACAGCGCCATGATCATCGACGCCATGGACCTGCTTTACACAGGCAAATTCAACGGGTTCTGCATTGTTTCCAGCGACAGCGATTTTACCAAGCTCGCATCGCGTATCCGGGAATCCGGCCTCATGGTTTACGGGTTCGGCGAGAAAAAGACTCCCGCGCCATTTGTCTCCGCATGCGACAAGTTCATCTATATCGAAGTGCTCCGGGCGAAGATCAACGAAAACGACACTATCGCCAGGAAAACCATGTCAGAACTGAAACAGGACACCCGCCTTGTGCGACTTCTGCGAAACGCCGTGGAATCATCGTCCGACGAAAGCGGCTGGGCGCACCTTGCCACGACGGGGAGCAACATCGCCAAACAGTCCCCAGAATTCGACCCCCGCAATTACGGCTACGGCAAGCTCGGCGAGCTGATGGCCGCGACAAAGCTGTTTGAACTCGATGAGCGGATTATCGGGGAGGGGCCTTCCAAAGCGATATATCTTCGAGACAAACGAAAAAAAAACGAATAAACCAGAGAAGGAGACTTTTCCATGCGACATTTAAGGACCATTCTGCTTTTGCAGTTTACTCTTCTGCTTTTCTGTCCCGATGCATCGCGCGGAGCCGACCTTCCGGGTTCGAAGGACAGCCCGCTCCTGCGCCGGTTCGTCGGTTCCGAAATCGTGGCTTACCAGGCGAAACGTTACGACGAGTTTGAACTGCAGACATCGACGTTTGCACGCTACAATCTTGCGACCAGGAAGCGCGAGTTCGTCAGGCCGCCTCTGAGGCCGGCCGGCAAGCTGACGCGCATCTGGTACGAAGCTGCCGGTGATACCGGATCGCTTGAGGTATACCGTAACTACCTCAACGAGCTCGTTTCAAAAGGGTTCGTCATCCTCTATGATTCAAAAAGGGATCCGGCCGCCGTCAACTGGACGAACTACCTGGCTCCCTTCGGCTCGATGGATATCCAGACGAACTGCAGCTATTATATTTTTTATGCAGCTGAAAAGACGGGTTTGTGTGTTGCCAGTGCAAAGAAGAGCCGGCCTGAAGGGGATGTCTATATTCAGTTGACAGCCGTGGAGTGGGGTAAAAATGAGCCGGTCTACAAAGCGAGGCGCGGAGCTTATATCGCTGTGGATATCATAGAGACTCAACCGATGGTCCAAAAGATGGTGACGGTCACTGCCGATGAGATGTCCCAGTCAATCAATGCGACCGGCAAAGTTTCGCTTTACGGCATCTACTTCGATACCAACAGATCAGATATCAAGCCCGAGTCCCGTCCGGCCCTCCAGGAGATCGCTTCGCTGCTGAAAAAGCAACCCATCCTGAAACTGCATGTTGTCGGTCATACGGACAACATCGGCGGGTTCGAGTTCAACATGGGGCTGTCAAAACGTCGTGCCGATGCTGTTGTTGCCACTCTGGTGAAGGATTTCGGCATCGTTCCCGCCCGCCTGACGGCAAACGGTGTCGCTTACCTCGCTCCTGTCGCTCCGAACACGACTGAGCCGGGCCGGGCGAAGAACCGCCGCGTGGAGCTGGTGCCGAGGTAGGGGACAATATCGGCCGCAGTTATACCTGGATCCTTCGCTTTGCTCAGCATGACAGGAACAATGAATTTGTTTTCAAAGACAGGTGTCATCCTGAACAAAGCACAGCGGAGTGAAGGATCCATCTTCTTGCAAAACAAATACATCCGGATTTTTCGCTTCGCTTGGAATGACATCGTGCTCCGTCATGTTGAACGTCATGAAATGCAGTGAAGCATCCATCGCCTGACTTTGCTGTTTGTGGATTCTTCACTTCGTTCAGAATGACAGAAATAAGGCTGAATGGCAGGAAATGACAGAAGGCAAAAACAAGAGCAAAAACGATAAGGAAAAGAGCAGAGAGTTT
>JAAXXI010000056.1 GCA_013334565.1 Chlorobiaceae bacterium | reverse complement strand
CTTATAATTGCCACCGTATCGCTTGACGCATTTACGAAAATGATGGAGAGGCAGGTGTTCCTGCAATTGAGCGAAAACGGTTTTTCCTGTATTCATCAATCATTTCTTTTCAGAGAATTATGAAATGGTCAAAGATAGCAGGTGATTTCAAATCGGTAACGGCAAAATATCGCTATATATTATTATTTATAAATAAGTTATAAGGATCTTATTTTTCAACAACCGGACACCAGTGACCGTAATTTTAATCTCTTTTTCAGCCATTTTTCCTAATTTTTTAAAACATAAATCAATGTTCATGGAATGTCGTGGACGCATCGAAGGGTAAAAAGGAATGCAAGTCAACTTGAAGCTTTAGTTAGAGCTCGCCACGTGTTCTCACCATAAAATCTGCAAGAGAGCCAGCTAATAACTGAACCTGATCTTTTGTATATTCATCGTACTTTCCGTGAGCAGCACTATTCCGAATAGCCAACCACGCCGTGACACTTTTCTGGTCTAATGCGCTATAAAAACCAGATTTTGCTAACTCAATGTTGAGAGCATCTGCTTTGAGTGTCTTGGTCTTTCCTTCTTTCTCTACAGTTGTTTTAATTCCACTATCACGACAGAGTTGCCTGAGATGTTCTTCAAGTGTGCTTCCAAGCATAACCGCAGCCGCATCTTTATATCCCTCTGCAAGAAGATGCTGTGCCATCTCTACAAAATCCGAGAAAACCTCTGCACTGACAACACCTCGTGTTGACCGGTGCCAACCTTTCGATATTTCATCTTTAATGGCTTCAAGTATACCTAACGTACTCTCTACGGTTGGACCATAGTCGCTGTCTTTCTTAAAAAAGCTCAGAAAATACGGATGCTGTTCGCCATAAAGATGCGATAAAAAAGAAAGGCTTGCCGCTCTATATTTGTTTAGAATTCGACCGTCCACACAATCATGGTTATACTGCGTATCACGGCGACTTTTAAGTACCTCATAGCACAGTAGGATAAGATAGTCCACACGATCAATTAGCTGAGAATTCATTGTCTTTAAGCACTAAAAATTTTTCGACTTATCCGTATGATTCAGAAAAAGTCGCAAGCTTCTTTCTGTACAAGATAATTTCAAAATCACAATTACAGACCCGTCAATTAATTAAACTAACCATTTCTACAGAGATCAATCAAAACCGGCAATTAACATGTCGACATGGTTTTATTTACTCCATGACTGTCATTATTAAAAACATGCTTATAAACCACATTTTTTTGATCCATCAACTACAAATGAACGCATGTCAAGCCGTTGTCTTCGATACGGTTTTTCCAATAACCTGCCATCGTGCCTCGATGGTATCCGCTGACAGATCAGCGCCACACTCCCATTCGATGAAGTATCCCCCATTGTTGACCTTTATAAATTCGTCATGGTCACGAAGTGGCTTAAACGCTTCATATTCCAGATAAGGTGAAACATCAAAAAGGCCTACACGACCGTCTTCCGTAATTATTGACAACACCCAGTCAGTTTGGGGTTGAAGTTCTGCAATTCTCATTGATCAAGTCCCTTTATTGGAAATGGTTTTTTGCCGTTAACAGCCAAATTCCAGTCCGCCAGCAAATCTTCATGATGAATTTCGATCCAGGCGACAACCAGCTTATGTTTGTTCGGAGGCAGATCACCAGCAAGAATTGTTCCGTCAAGGATTGAGTAAACAGCTACTTTTCCCTGATAATCTGCATGGATGTGTGGTACATGATGTTTCTCGGTATCCCGGAAGAACATCCTGATAAGAATCCCATAGAACATTGAAATCGTTGGCATTCACTCCATCCTTTATAATGGCACGTTGATATGTTCAGCGTATTGACACAGTGACCATCTGGCAACTTGAGAAAAGTAAACAACATTTTCATGGCGTCAAAAATACAGGTACAGGCCACTGCTTCTTGAACTCAGGTTTAAGGAAATCCTGTACTGCGCCTGCTTTTTTGAAGCTTCATAAAACAACACTATCTTGATTGTCAACATTAAATGGGACCTCTATTTATTGTCGTGAGAAGCCCGAGAACAAGGCGGATGGAGCGGAGAAACCGGAGTGTACACGAAGTACATGAGGATTTCGAGCACCAACCAACGAAGTAATCGGGATTAGGAACAAATAAATAGAGGCCCCATGATAACCGATATCTCCAGTACATGCGCGAGCTTCTCCTCATCAACATCACCGGCCCGGACAAACCGGGCCTTACGTCGAAAATCACGTCGATTCTGTCAGGGTACAATGTGCCTGTGCTCGATATCGGCCAGGCGGTGATCCACAAGCACCTGTCGCTGGGCATGCTGGTCGAGGTGCCGAAGGAGTCGGCATCGTCGCCGGTGCTGAAGGACCTGCTCTTCTGCGCCCACACGCTCGGCATCCAGATCAGCTTCACCCCTGTGGAGGATACGGAATACGAACGATGGGTGGGAGAACAGGGGAAACCGCGTCACCTGCTCTCACTGCTGTCGAGAAGGATCACCGCCGAACAGCTGGAACGGGTCTCGTCGCTCATCGCTTCGCACAACCTCAACATCGATTCCATCAACCGCCTGTCGGGCCGGATCCCGCTGGAAAACGGCGGTAACACGCACAGGAAAGCATGCGTTGAATTCTCCATCAGGGGCACGCTCGAAAACGAAAACCTCTTCCGCGAAGAGATGCTCGCCATCACCGACACCCTCGGCATCGATATCGGCTTCCAGGAAGACAGTATCTTCCGGCGCAACCGCAGGCTCGTGGTGTTCGATATGGACTCGACCCTCATCACCTCCGAAGTGATCGACGAACTTGCGCTCGAAGCGGGCGTCGGGGCGGAGGTCGCTGCCTTAACCGAACGGGCGATGCGCGGGGAACTGGATTTCACGGCAAGCCTGCAGGAGCGGGTTTCAAAGCTGAAAGGCCTCGACGAACATGTGCTCGAAACCATAGCACGGAGGCTGCAGTTGACCGAAGGGGCTGAAACGCTCTTCCATAACCTGCACAACCTGGGCTTCAAAACAGCAATCCTTTCGGGCGGCTTCACCTATTTCGGCCACTACCTGCAGAAAAAGCTGAATATCGATTATGTCTATGCCAACACCCTTGAAATCGAGGAAGGCAAACTCACCGGACGGGTGGTCGGCCAGATCGTCGATGGAAAACGGAAAGCGGAACTGCTCGAACTGATCGCGAAGAAGGAAAACATCCGCCTCGAACAGACCATTGCGGTAGGCGACGGGGCCAACGATCTGCCCATGCTCGGCAAGGCAGGGCTCGGCATCGCATTCAGGGCGAAACCGATCGTACGTGAAAAGGCGAAGCAGGCCATCTCGACCCTCGGTCTCGACGCCATCCTCTACCTGATGGGCTTCAGGGACAGGGATGAACTGAGCGTTTAGGGATGCCTGCCGACCTCTTTCCATATCAAAGGAAAAGCCGGGACAACGCAGCAATCCAGGAGCGGTCCTGCATAAAAACCTTGCATGCAGCACAGCGTTTCGCGCCATTCTCAATCGTCAGGGAACGGTGAGCGGTTCTCGTGCTGCTCGCATTTTGTGGCGGCAAATGTGCTGTAAAGCGGCAGAAACGTAATTTTTTGATTAGGAAGATCCGCATATGGGCGGTCTGAAAAAACCAATGCTTTGCCACACTCCGGATACGAGGCAAGAAAGAGATGAAGGCTCCTCAAGCTGCCGGTAGCGCCGCTTTTCACCTCTACAGGATGGATCTTGTCGTTCAGAACCGCCAGATAATCAACTTCGGCAGAACTGCTTTTTGCCTGTCTGTCCCAGTAATAAAGATCGCCCTGTTGGGACACCATCATCTCCTGTCCGACAAACTGCTCAGCCATGGCTCCCCGGTAGATTGAGAGAAGGTCGTTTTTTGCATATTCGATATCATCCGGCATACCGGACAGATGACGCATCAATCCGATATCGAGCATGAGAGCTTTGAATAATCTCGCTGAAGCCGTTGCTCCTATCGGAAGACCCGTGGGATCAACCGATGGGATTCTTCTTGCTACCTGAGCAAGGCATAATGCATCAAATGCCTTTTTCAGCGTCGGGTTGCTGTATCCCTCGCCAAGGCGTGCATATTTGATCTGTTTTCCGATATGCTGTGACAGGGAGGTAAAGACAGCGTCGAGACAGAAGCGGTCAATCCTTGGTGAATATTTGGCAAAATCCAACCTGTAGGACTCCGCAATTTCTTTTTGTACTTCAAAGGCATCGCGCAACGAGTTTTTCTCAAGGTATGCATTGACAGCGGCAGGCATTCCCCCGATGAAGAAATAGCGTTTAAGTTCTTCGCGCAGCAGGTTATGCACAGCAGGCGATATTTCAACCGGATTGCCCAGAACAGCAGCCACCGCAGGAGCGTTACCGATTGCCTCGAGAAATTCAGCAAAACTGAGCGGATAAAGATTGAGAAACTGAACCCTGCCAACTGGAAACGAGCTCTCATCAAGAGCAAATTCAAGGAGCGACCCGGCGGCAACAACATGCAACTCCGGCATTTCTTCATAAAAATAGCGCAGGGCGGTGATAGCTCGGGGGCATGCCTGAATTTCGTCAAAAAAGAGCAGTGTTTTACCTGGCGTGATCTTTTGCTGCAGGATGACTTCAAGATCCGAGATGATACGCCTGGCCTTGAGGTCGCCGTCGAAAATCCTGCATATGGTCTGATTCCGCTCAAAATCCACCAGAGCAAGTGAATCAAATCGTTTGTTGCCGAACTCTTTGAGCGACCAGGTTTTACCAACCTGACGCGCCCCCCTCAGGATGAGGGGCTTACGGCGTGACCCTTCCTTCCAGAGCTGAAGATCGTTCCCGATAAATCGATGCATGTATGCTGGTTATGGTGGGGTAAAATCGAATAATTTAAATATAAGACCTAATTTATATATTATCAGTTTAATTATACAAGGCTTTTTATCCTTCTTGTAAGCAACGATACTTCCTTCTGGCAATTCCCGCAAGAAAGCCTGTACCAGAATTGTTGCCGGTTATGAGCCGGCTTTTCTTCAGGAGAATAGAAAATAGAGTTAGTCTGTCGTTGTGGGACTTCTCAATCGACGTACCCGACGAAATGTTCGAACGACTTCCCGGGCGGAAGCGCGATGGCGCCTGACGGGCAGACCGGTTCGCAACGGGTACAGAGCACGATGCAGTTGTACGGGTTGGCTACGGTCATTTTCGGTTTCCGGCAGACCTCGGAACCGGCATCGGTCTGTCCGGGCGCGAAGACGCCGGGCCTGCAGAATTCGACACAGGCCTCGCACCCGTTGCACAGCTCCTCATCGATGACGGGAAACCAGGCGATCTCTTCGCGCGGCGCAAGCAGCCGCTTCTTTTTTCCTGATGGTGATGCCGATCCGCTCATGGTCAACTCCGCTTTGTCTGTTCCTACCCCTCAATCGAGATACTCGACGAACTTTTCGAAATCCTCCTTCGGGGGGAGGGTGATGGCGCCGGAGGTGCAGATAGGTACGCACCGGTCACAAAGCACGAGGCAGTTGTAAGGATGGCCGACGATGAGCTTGGGCCGGTGGATTCCCGTCGGGTCGGGCTCACCGAGCTCGAACACTCCTGGCTTGCAGAGCACCTTGCAGTCGCCGCACCCGTTGCAGAGGTCGGGTTTGATGGTCGGAAACCAGGGGATCTCTTCCCTTGGCGCGAGCAGGCGCTTGCGCCGCTTCCTGGTATCGTGTTTTTGCGGCGCGGGGGTTCCGGCAACCGGGCGCGCCGAAGGCTCCGACTTGTCGATCGAGGCGGCAGGAGTGAAGTTTGCCTCCTCCTCGAGGTGCATTGAACGCGATTTGAGCGCAAGTCGCAGGGAGCGGACCGGGCGGCAGAAACAGCCGTCGCAGGATGGTTTTTCACAACGTCCGAAAAAACAGTCAAAAACAAGCATATACGAACGACTCCCCGTGCCTTCAGTTTTCGAGTATTGTTTTCACGGCCAACCTGAATGCCTCGAAAGCCTTCTCCTCGCCCGAGGGGTCCTTGCCGCCGGCAGTTGCAAGCTCAGGCTTGCCGCCGCCGCCGCCCTGAACGTGTTTCGCGGCTTCGCGGACCAGTGCGCCGGAGTCGAACCGGTATGAAGACGACGGTACGTTGCTGGCATAACTGACCAGGGATACTTTTCCGTCATCCACCGTGCTCAGGAGCCCGGTGCCGGTCAATCCCCGGCTCTTCAGCTTTTCAAGCAGCGCCTGGCCGATCATGCGCAGTTCGTCAGCGGTCACTCCGTCAACATGGCGGGTCAGCACACTCACGCCTTTTTCATCCGTGGCATGGTCGAGGAAGCTTTCCGCATTCTGGAGAAGCTTCTGCATGCGATGCTCCTGGAGCTGCTTTTCCAGGGCTTTTCTCGAATCCATGAGAGCCGTCAGCTTTTCGGCGACAGGTTCGTCCCCTTTCACTTTCAGCAGGTTCCTTATCTCCTGGAGCTCGTGGTGCTCTTTCCAGAGGAGCCGTTCCGCAGCCTTGCCGGTCAGCGCTTCGATACGCCTGACGCCCGAGGCGACTGAGGATTCGCTGACGATCTTGAAGAGGCCGATGCGCCCGATGTTGTCCACATGGGTACCGCCGCAAAGTTCGACGGAAATGCCGGGGACTTCGACAACCCTCACCCGGTCGGCATACTTGTCGCCGAAAAAGGCAAGCGCCCCTTTCGCTATGGCGTCGTCGTATGCCACATCCGCATGCTTGGTCACCGACTGGGCCCGGCGGATCTGCTCGTTCACGAGGGATTCGACCTCATCTGTCTCTGCTTCCGAAAGCTTCGAAAAATGGCTGAAATCGAAGCGGAGCCGCTCCGAATTGACATACGAACCTTTCTGCTGGACATGCTGTCCGAGGATCCTGCGCAAGGCGCCATGCAGCAGGTGGGTCGCGGTATGGTTGCGCTCCGTCTCCTGGCGAAGGTGGCGGTCGACGGATGCCTCCGCCGAAAGCTGGCCCTCGTCGAGCCGGATGTCGCCCGGATTGACGGCGGTATCGAGGATCTTGTCGAACGCTTCGGTGACGACATGCACGAAGGCATCGCCGTCCTTGACGGTGTCGGTCACGTGGAGGCGGTAGGTCGAGGTTTCGATCCATCCCCTGTCGCCGACCTGTCCGCCGCTTTCGGCATAGAAAGGAGTGCTTCCGAGCACGAGAAGCAGCTTGCCGCGCGAATGCCTCGCTCCTGCTATGGTTACCGGCATTTCGAGCCGGTCATAGCCTTCGAAGACAGTCTGGCGCTGTTCGCTGAACCAGTGCCACTCTGCGGCATCGTCATGCACCTGCTGCTTTTCGCGGCGGTCGGTGCGTGCGCGGAGCTTCTGTTCCTGCATGCAGTGCTCGAAGCCTTCACCGTCAACCTGAAGCCCGACATCGGCAGCCATCAGGCGGGTAAGGTCGAAGGGAAACCCGTAGGTGTCGTACAGCTTGAACGCGTCCTTGCCCTTGATGACATTCTTTCCCGAAGCCTTGACTTTTTCGATCACTTCGTTGAAAATCTCGAGGCCTCTGTCGAGGGTGACGATAAAGCTCTCTTCCTCGGCCCTGATGATTTTGCAGACGGTCTCCTGCTGCTTGAGGAGTTCCGGAAAGACTTCGCCCATGGATTCGGCAAGCGTCGCCACGAGCTGGTTGATGATCGGTTCGTGGTAGCCGAGGTTCTTCGAGTAACGTAGCGCACGACGGAGTATCCGGCGAAGCACATAGCCGCGCCCTTCGTTCGAAGGCATGGCACCGTCGGTGATGGCGAAGGTCAGCGTGCGGACATGGTCGGCGATCACCCGCATGGCGATGTCGGTCTGCCCGTCGAGGGTGGCGTTGTAGGTCACCCCGGTAATTTCGGTGATCCGGTCGAAAAGCGGCCTGAAGACATCGGTATCGTAGTTCGAGCCTTTTCCCTGCATCACGGCGGTGATGCGCTCGAACCCCATGCCGGTATCGACATGCTTCTGGGGAAGCGGTTCCAGGCGGCCGTCGCTCTGGCGGTTGTACTGGATAAAGACGAGGTTCCAGAGCTCGATTACCCGGTAATCGCCGGCATTGACCATCTTGCCTCCCGAACAGTCGGGGGTGAGGTCGATATGGATTTCGGAACAGGGACCGCACGGGCCGGTTTCCCCCATCTCCCAGAAATTGTCTTTCTCCCCGAAACGGAGGATATGCGCAGGATCGATATCGGTTTGTTTCTGCCAGATCTTGAAGCTCTCGTCGTCATCATTATACACGGTCGCGTAGAGGCGCTCTTTCGGCAGCTTCCAGACGTCGGTCAGGAGCTCCCATGCCCAGGCGATGGCCTTCTTCTTGTAATAATCGCCGAAAGACCAGTTACCGAGCATTTCGAAGAACGTGTGGTGGTAAGTATCCCGTCCGACATCCTCGAGATCGTTGTGCTTGCCTGAAGCCCTGATGCATTTCTGCGTATCGGCAGCCCGGTTGTACGGCCTGGTTCCCTTCCCGAGGAAGACGTCCTTGAACTGGTTCATGCCGGCATTGGTGAAGAGGAGGGTCGGATCGTCTGCAGGAATTACCGGGGCTGAACGGAGGATGGTATGTCCTTTTTCGGCGAAAAAATCAAAAAAAGACTGCCTGATTTCTCGGGATTTCATAGAAAATGTAATCATGTTGCAATGCCTGCCGTCATGCTCTTCAAAACACAACGGTTGCCTGATAATGTCCTTCAATTTACTCTTTTTAGAGCCTTGTTGCCAATAGTAATTATCAACGCCGCCGATACGGAGGGAAGCAGGTTGTTCGGTCGCTTAAAAAAACAAAGTGGGGGTAATTATTTACCAAAAAAATTATATTGAACAGTGTGCTCCGGAAATTCGATACACCATCGACGGACATGGTTATTTCCCTTCAATAAAACAGGAGAAGCGTTATGAGCTGGGGAGTTGAAGACGAGGAGAGGCGGAAAGGCGTTCTGGCTCTCATGGAAATCTCCGAAAAAATCATGAGGGAAAACCCCAACCATGTCAACGAAGTACGGAAAAGCGAAAGTGGCTGCTGGATGGAACAGATCTACGGCATCCTCCGCTGCGATTTCTGCGACCTCTCAGTGGATTGTCCCATCAGGGAAGAACAGATGTGGCAGGAATACCTGAAGGCAAATAACATCGTCATCGAAAAAAATTCCTGAAAAAGTTTCCGGCCGCTTGTTTTAGTACGGCGAAACATGTATACTGTTGAAATTGCAGAAGACTGTGCATTTTTGTTTTTTGTCTTCTCCTACCTACCAGCACACATTTTCACAAGACAAGAGAAATCTATGCCCTCCGTTTCATAGGGGGTAGCATTGATTTGGTTTTTTTATTGCCAGTTCATCTTTTTGCCAAGTAATCAATAAAGGGACAATGACCGAGATAAAAGAAAAAAGCAGTACGGTCCATATGATACCGAAAACCAGCGTTTCCGTCCTCTTTGCGGGCGACTCCGGTGACGGTATGCAGCTGACCGGTACGCAGTTCGCCAACACCGTGGCTGTCCGGGGTTCCGAACTGAATACATTCCCAAACTTTCCTTCGGAAATCCGGGCACCTGCCGGAACGATATCCGGTGTTTCAGGCTTCCAGTTGCAGTTTGGAAGCAAACCGGTCTATACACCCGGCGCAAGGTTCGACGTCATGATAGCCATGAACTCCGCGGCGCTGAAAGCAAACCTGAAAGACCTGCACCGCGGCGGCATCATCATCGCCAGCACTGAAGGTTTCGATGAAAAGAACCTCAGGCTCGCCGGATACCCGGAAGGAGCGAACCCGCTCGAAGACGGAACGCTGAGCAACTATATCGTTTTCCCCGTCCCGGTGCTGCAGCTGACCCGCGAAGCGCTCAAGAACAGCGGACTGGGCATGAAGGAGATCGACCGCTGCAAGAACATGTTCGTGCTGGGCCTCCTGTACTGGCTCTACAACCTTCCTTACGAAGGAACCGTTGAAACGCTCCGGGAGAAATTCTCCAAAAATCCGGCCGTTGCGGAGGCAAACATCAACGCCGTCAAGGCCGGCCATTACTTCGGCGATGAAACCGAATTGTTCGCGAACCTCGGCCGTTTCGACATCTCGCCACATAAGCAGCACGGTCTGTATCGCCGCGTGACGGGCAACGAAGCGTGCGCCATCGCCCTGACCGCAGCAGCGAAAAAAGCCGGCCTCGAACTCTTCCTCGGCTCCTATCCGATCACTCCTGCGACCGAGATCCTGCAGACCCTCGCCAAGATGAAAAAATGGGGCGTCAAAACCTTCCAGGCAGAGGACGAAATTGCCGGTATCGTCAGCAGCATCGGTGCTGCGTTCGGTGGAGCGCTTGCTGCCACCAACACCTCCGGCCCGGGCCTAGCCCTTAAAACGGAAGCCCTCGGACTGGCGGTCATCATGGAAATCCCGCTCGTGGTCATCAATGTCCAGCGTGGCGGCCCTTCGACAGGCCTTCCCACGAAACCGGAGCAGTCGGACCTGTTCATGTCCCTTTACGGACGCCATGGCGATGCGCCGCTTCCGGTCATAGCGGCGTGTTCTCCGGTAGACTGTTTCTATGCGACATACGAAGCCGCACGTATCGCCCTCGAGCATATGACCCCGGTCATCTGCCTGTCGGACGGATACCTTGCGCTGAGCTCCGAACCCTGGAAAGTGATCACGGAAGAATCCCTTGCCGATATCAATCCGAAAATACAGCCGGCAAGAAAACCGGAAGATCCTCCGTACCTGCCGTACAAACGCAACGAACAGCACGTCAGGGCGTGGGCAGTCCCCGGGACCCCCGGGCTTGAACATCGCCTCGGAGGCCTTGAAAAACAGCATGAGACCGGCAACGTTTCACACGATCCGGACAACCATGAACTGATGACGAGGCTACGCGCGGAAAAAATCGAGAAAATTGCGGACAGCATCCCGCTCCAGACGATCGATAACGGACCGGAAACCGGCGACCTGCTGGTCCTCGGATGGGGATCATCCTACGGAGCGATCAAAACCGCCATCGAGAACGCGCATGAAGAAGGGTATGCCAGCGTTGCCCATGCACACCTGCGTTACCTGTACCCGTTCCCGAAAAACCTCGGTCAGATCCTCGGCAACTACAAAAAAGTGCTGATCCCCGAAAACAACAACGGGCAGCTGCTCCACGTCATACGCGACAGGTTCCTCATCGAGCCGGTCGGGTTCAGCAAGATCAAGGGCCTGCCTTTCAACGAAATGGAAATTCTCGATAAAATCATCGATGTCATAAAGGAGCTTGAATAATGAGCGATACTGAACTACTGGCGACCGCCGGGGCACCTCTTACGGCCAGGGATTTCGCTTCCGACCAGGAACCGAAATGGTGCCCGGGGTGCGGCGACCATGCGGTGCTGCAACAGATAAAAAACACCCTGCCCGATCTCGGCATAAAGAAGGAAAACTTCGTGTTCATCTCGGGAATCGGCTGTTCGTCCCGCCTTCCTTACTATGTTTCGACCTACGGTGTGCATGGCATCCACGGCAGGGCGCTTCCCATGGCGACCGGCCTCAAAACCGCCCGTCCGGAACTCTGCGTGTGGGTTGCGACCGGTGATGGCGACGCGCTTTCGATCGGCGGCAACCATTTCATCCATACCCTGAGAAGGAATCCCGACCTGAACGTCGTGCTCTTCAACAATGAAATCTACGGCCTCACCAAAGGACAGTACTCTCCGACAACGAAACTCGGCCTGAGAACGGTCACCTCTCCTTCGGGCGTTATCGACCATCCCTTCAACACCGCCTCGCTGACCATCGGTTCCGGCGGTTCGTTCTTCGCAAGGGCGTTCGACCGCGACGGCAAATTCCTGCGCGGTGTCCTGACGAGGGCGGCAAAGCACAAGGGCATGTCGCTGGTCGAGGTTTACCAGAACTGTCCGATTTTCAACAATGCGGCGTTCGAAGCATTCACTCCCGAGAACAAGCCTGATCTTACCGTCTACCTCGAACAGGGCAATCCCCTTGTTTTCGGTAAATCGGGCAATAAAGGGATCATGCTCGACGGGTTCAGGCCGATCGTCGTGGATATCGAACAGCAGGGCCTTTCGACGAGCGATCTCTGGATCCATGACGAAACGGACCTCAACAAGGCATCCATCCTCGCCAGGTTCACCGATGACCGTGAAGGGGATGATGAACCGTTGCCCTGCCCTATCGGCATTCTCTTCGCTCAGGACAAGGTGACCTACGAAGATGCGCTGACCGGCCAGATAGCGGCCGCACAGGCAAAAGGGGCAGGCACCTTCGAAGAGCTTCTCAAGGGCGACAACTCCTACGTGATCAAGTAAATCTGAACTGGAAACGGAAAAGCCGGCATCACGCCGGCTTTTTCATTTCCTGGAAAACCCTCAGGCCTCCTCTTTCCAGACACCCATGGCCGAAAATTTATCGATCCTCCTTCCGACAAGCTCTTCGGGCTTTTTGGGCAGCAGTGCCCTGAGCTCTTCGATCAGGATCGCTTTGAGGGAAGCCGCCATCTGTTCGGGATCCCTGTGCGCACCGCCAAGCGGCTCGGGAATGATCCTGTCGATAATGCCCTGCGCCAGCAGGTCTTCTGCAGTGAGCTGAAGCGCTTCTGCAGCCTGCTCCTTGAAATTCCAGCTCCTCCAGAGGATTGAAGAGCAGCTTTCGGGCGAAATGACCGAATACCAGCTGTTCTCGGCCATCAGCACCCTGTCGCCCACCCCGATGCCTATAGCGCCGCCGCTGGCACCCTCGCCGATGATCACGCAGATGACCGGCACGGTCAGTTTCGCCATTTCGAAGAGATTCCGGGCGATAGCCTCAGCCTGCCCCCTCTCTTCGGCTTCGATGCCGGGAAAAGCTCCCGGGGTGTCGATGAGGGTAATTACCGGCTTGCGAAATTTTTCCGCGAGCTTCATGAGGCGCAATGCCTTACGGTACCCTTCGGGCTGCGCCATGCCGAAATTCCTGTAGAGGTTTGACTTGGTGTCGCGGCCTTTCTGGTGGCCAATGAACATGACCGGCTGCGAGAAACCGGAAACCTTATCCTCGATCGTTGCCAACCCGCCGACAATGGCTTTGTCGTCGCTGTAATGCCTGTCTCCCGAAAGCTCGACAAAATCCTTCGTCATCATGAAGATATAATCGAGTGTAAAGGGCCTCTCGGGATGCCGTGCCAGCTGCACTTTCTGCCACCGGGTGAGATTCTTGTATATCGAACGTCTGAGAATATCGACTTTCTGCTCGAGCGCTTCTATTTCCTGGTCGAGAAATTCTGACCCGGGAGGAAGCTGTTCCCGTTTGCTGGTCCTGAGGACCTGGCGCATTTCCTCGAGTTTCGCTTCAAGCTCAAACAGCGGCTTTTC
>JAAXXI010000055.1 GCA_013334565.1 Chlorobiaceae bacterium | reverse complement strand
CGACGATCCCACACTCGCAGACGCCATCTGTGACCGGCTCGTGCACAATGCTTATCAACTGACTATAAAAGGAGAATCTATGCGAAAAGTGATGGCAGAAACAGGTTAACTTCGAACACTTTTTTACATTGCTTCTTGCAGACAGAATGATGGCCGTTTACTGTTCGAAGTTTTCCGGACAACCTGTTCGATCTTGCCGGATTAAGCATCCTGGGGGATAATGTCGAAGTAGAAACAAATAGCAAGAGGAGTTGCCCTGGAACAGGACAAAAAAAAAGACACATCCCGGATGAAATGTGTCTTTTCTGATGACTGTCAATTCGAGCTGAGGAGCTAGGACTCGAACCTAGAATTGCCTGATCCAGAATCAGGAGCCTTACCAATTTGGCCACTCCTCAATAATAGAATGTGAATTTAGCAAAAAAATCTTATTTCCAATCCTTTTTCTCCAATTTTTTGAAAAATCAGCCGGTGGAGCCAGACGGTTCCTGAACGCCATGGGCTCCGACTATGCGTCACTGGATTGAGCGTTCAGGCCTCCCCGATATTCCGGCTCGAGGACAAAAGCCTCGCCGATCTCGACAACCTGCCCGACCCCGATGAAATTGCCCTTGAGATCATCGAAAACCTCGAAGCCGGGCTTTCAAGCTTCCGGGAAAGAGTGAATCTATTGAACTGCGGGAAAGAGTGAATTTTATTTTTCAGCGGAGAAGTTGTTATAATTATTAACGTGGATTGATTCGGTCATTGATTGTTTACTCAGACGCATTCAGTTAACAGCACCGGCAAACATGCAAGTAGACCGTCTGAAAAAATCTTGGGTCCAGATATTGACAGGAGCATAAAGGAATGGCCACAATGAACTTCAACACAACCAACTCAACGTTCCGGCAGTTGCTGGGAAACGGTTTGAGCTATCGGGTTCCGCCGTTCCAGCGCGACTATTCGTGGACCGAGGACGAGTGGGATGATCTCTGGCAGGATATTCTCGGCTTGTTTGAAAAGGACGGCGAAGCCCAGCATTATATGGGTTATCTGGTTCTGCAGACGTCGGATAACAAACGTTTTGATATTATCGACGGACAACAGCGTCTTACGACCATCAGCATTATGATTCTTGCCGGATTGAGCCATCTTGGGGATCTGGTTGAATCGAATCTTGATGCAGTGAACAATAAAAAGAGACTTGAACAGTTTCGCAGCAGCTACATCGGGTACCTCGACCCGGTTACTCTCGTGCCTCAGCCTAAACTTGAGCTGAATCGTCATAACAATCGCTTTTATCAGACTTATCTTGTTTCGCTGGAAAAGCTGCCGCAACGAGGTCTCAATCTGTCCGAGCATCAGTTGAGAAAAGCGTTTTACTGGTTCAGAGAGCGCCTCAAAGCCCGATGCGGTATGACAGTATCAAGCGGTAAAGATCTTGCGTTTTTTCTGGATGCTCTTGTAGACAAACTATTTTTTACAGAGATCAGGGTCAACGACGAGCTGAACGCATTCAAGGTATTCGAGACGTTAAATGCCCGAGGTGTCCGCCTTTCAGCTACCGACCTTTTAAAGAATTACCTGTTTTCTGTCATCAGTACTCAGGAGACCCATGAAACGGAACTGAAAGCACTGGAAGATCGCTGGGAACGCATCGTGGGTTTACTGGGAAGTGAAAGCTTTCCGGAATTCCTGAGAGTTTTCTGGAACAGCAGGAATAAACTGGTACGCAAATCCGACCTCTTCAAGACTATAAGAAAAAGGATTCTGGATCGGGATGCAGCTTTCGGTCTGCTCCGCGATCTTGATCAATCTGCCGCAGTCTACTCTGCTTTGCGTGATCCTTATGATTCGTCATGGAACAGCGATGAGCGTGAAGCGCTTTCGCAGTTGCTGATGTTCAATGTGCGTCAACCTCTGGCAATGCTGATGGCTTGCCATGCAAGATTCTATGATGGTAACAGAGGAGCCTTTACAAGAATATTGAGGGCCATTGCGGTTTTATCATTTCGTTACAACGTTATATGCAATCTTCAGACTCATGAGCAGGAACGGCTTTACAGCGATATCGCCTGGAAAGTATCCAGTGGCTCGCTGACAAGTTCTTCTGACGTTATCGATGCTCTTCGTGTCGTTTATCCGGATGATGATCAGTTCAAAATTGCTTTTTCCGAGAAAGAACTGCGTACGACGAACAGCCGGAACAAAAAAGTAGTCCGCTACATCATGTTTGAAATTGAACGACAGCGTTCCGGTCATGACTTTGATTTTGAAAGTGCTTTATACAGTCTTGAACATATACTCCCCGAGCATCCTTCCGAAGCGTGGTCTTCTATTGAAGCGTCCCGACAGGATCGTCTTATTTATCGAATCGGCAATATGACACCTCTTGAAACCAGTCGAAACGGAGACTTAGGTAATAGCGATTACACCTCGAAGCGTACGGTTTATGCTCAAAGCGCATTCCGCATTACTCGGGCTGTTGCCGAACATTATGATACCTGGGATGAACAAAAAATCGATTCGAGACAGTCACAGATGGCAAATCTGGCTTTGGGAATATGGAAAATAGAGTTTGGTGAGTGAGGATTGATCCTGCAGGTGTTCCGTGCATTCATAGATGCCATAAAACAAAAAAGACTTACGGGAATATCCTCGTAAGTCGTTCTGTTGTATCGTGCACCCGAGAGGAGTCGAACCTCTAACCGTCTGATCCGTAGTCAGATACTCTATCCAGTTGAGCTACGGGTGCATTATGGTAGCGTGTACGGGATTCGAACCCGTGATCTTCGCCTTGAGAGGGCGATGTCCTGGGCCACTAGACGAACACGCCAGGTTATGTACGAAAAGCCATTCTTCCGGCTCGTGTGGGCCCTGTAGGACTTGAACCTACGACCCAGCGATTATGAGTCGCTTGCTCTGACCGACTGAGCTAAGGGCCCCTTAATCCGTGAGCTTTAGAGTCTGATAATATAACGCTTTGCGAAAAAAATGCAAAGCACCGGTGATTTTTTTCCTTTTTTTCTCCCGTTACTCAAATTCTTTATACTGTTCACGCCGGATATCGGCACCGAGGCTTTGCAGTTTCGCTTCGATTTTCTCGTATCCCCGGTCGAGGTGGTAAACCCTCAGGACTTCCGTCGTGCCTTCAGCTACAAGGCCTGCGAGGACAAGGCTCGCTGAAGCCCTCAGGTCGGTCGACATGACCTTGGTTCCTGAAAGGGAGCGGGGCCCGTGGACGACCGCCTGATTTTTGCGGATCTCGATATGCGCGCCGAGGCGGTTCAGTTCGGGAATGTGGTTGAAGCGCTCGTGGTAGATTTTGTCGGTGATGTGGCTTGTCCCTTTGGCCCTGGTCATCAGCGCGATCCACTGCGCCTGCATGTCGGTGGGGAATGACGGGTAGGGTTTGGCGGTCACGTCCGTCGGAATGAGCGTTTCGGGGCTTTTCAGCGTCACGCTGTTCCCCGTCGTCTGGACGGAGCAGCCGGCCTGCACGAATTTTTTCAGCACCGACTTGAGCTGTTCGGGGATGACGCCGTTCACGGTGACCTCGCCGCCGGTTATGGCTGCCGCGGCAAGGAGGGTACCGGCTTCGATCCTGTCGAAAATATTGTCGAACTCCGTGGCCTTGAGCGTATCGACGCCATGGATTTCAAGTTCGGTGGTTCCGATGCCCCTGATGTCGGCCCCCATCGCATTGAGGAACAGTGAGAGCGTTTCGATTTCCGGTTCCATGGCGGCATTGCCGATCGTCGTCGTCCCTTCGGCAAGCACGGCAGCCATCAGGGCGTTCCCGGTAGCGCCGACCGAAGAGATGGGAAAATCGATATGGGCGCCGCGGAGCTTTCCGCCTTCCGCCGTGGCATCGATGTACCCGGTTTCGATGGTTATCTTCGCCCCGAGCTTTTCCATCGCCATCAGATGGAGGTCGATGGGCCTCGGGCCGAATGCACAGCCTCCCGGCAGCGAAACCCTTGCCGTGCCGAACCTTGCAAGCATGGGGCCGAGCACGTAGATGGATGCCCTCATTTTCTTGACCAGTTCGTAAGGCGCCTGGACGTTTTTCACGTTCGAAGTCGAAATTTCCATGGTGTTCCCGGCAAATCGCGTTTCGGCGCCGAGGTGGTTCAGGAGCTGGGTGAAGGTCTTGATGTCCTGAAGGTCCGGAATGTTATTGAGCACGAAGGTGCCGTTTCCCGTGAGCAGCGTGGCTGCGATGATCGGCAGCGACGAATTTTTCGAGCCCGAAGCGGTGACGCTTCCGGAGAGGCGGCGTCCCCCCTGTATGACAAGCTTGTCCATGGATAGAGTCGATGGTGAAAAAACCGATATTTACCATAAATTCCGCTGAAGAAAAACAAATTATTTTTTCCCTGTCTGTTTGCGAAGAAATGTTTTTTATGCTTAACCTTGAAGAAACCGAAACGGGAGCTTTGTCATTGTTTATCTTCGCTTCCGGCCCGGCAAGGATGCAATTTTATGCCCCGGCCACTGATATGAAAGCCATCTTTTTTCCCCAGCGGAGCATAGGTTTCTTACGCAAAGCGGCAGTTTCGTTCCTGCTTGCCCTGTTGCCGGTGTTTGCCGTTCTTCCATCGACCGCCCAATGCGCACCTGCTTCCGGCAGCGAGATATCGAGGATCATGAAGGAGCGTTCCGAAGTGGAAAAAACGCTCCACGGCCTGAAGGAGCAGCTCAGGGAATACCAGAACAAGCTCGGCCAGACCTCCCGGCAGGAGTCTCGTTCGCTGAAAGCGCTTGAAAACATCAGGAAACAGATCCTCGTCCTCGAAAAAATGATTGCCGAAAACCAGAACTACCTCGCCAGGCTCGATGCGGACATCAGCCGCCTGCGCAAGGAGTACGAAGGCAACCGTACCAGATACGGCCAGGTTTCGGACGAGTTCCGCAAGACGGCTGTTTCGGTCTACAAATATGGAGGCAGCCGCGACCTCGAGCATGTGTTCGCTTCGGCCTCCCTGCATGATGCACTGGTCAGGGCGCAGTACATGGGATGTTTTTCCGGTGCCGTTCACCGCAATGTCGATAACCTGCAGGATGCTGCCGTGAAGCTCCAGAACAGCCGCGCCGCGCTCGAAGAGAGCTATCGCCAGAAAGCGGTAGCCGTGAAGGAGCAGCAGAACCAGCTCAAAACCTACGCCGCAAGCAGGAAAGAAAAAGAGGGGGTCCTCGAACAGCTGAAGAAAAACAAGCAGGAGTACGCTTCGCAGATCAACGCCGCGAAACTGAAGCGCAGCCAGCTGCAGTCAAGGATAGAGTCCCTGATCATGGCGGAGCAGCGGGCGATTGAAATGGAGCGGATCAGACGCCGGAAAATGCTCGAGGCGAAGCGCCTTGCGGCGTTGAAAAAGGCCCCTCCAAGTCCGCCTGCCGTGAAGGAGCGTCCGGTTGCAAAGACAAGGCCCCCTTCTCCATCGCAGGAAACGCCGGCAACCGGCGAAGCGCCCCCGGCGAAACCGGCCCCTCCCGAAAGCAGGCCGAACGAGAGCGTGACCATGGTCCCTGACCAGGGCATGATCGACCTCGAGCGGGTTTCGGCTAACTTCGACAAGGCGTACGGATCGCTGCCATGGCCTGTCCAGCACGGTATCGTGACCCGCAAGTTCGGTACGTTAGCCGACAAGGAGCTCTCCATCGTCACCACCAGCAACGGCATCGATATTTCCGTTCCCGCAAGTACACCGGTCCGGGCCGTTTCCGGCGGAAAGGTCGTCCAGATCGCCTTTCTTCCCACATTTGGCAATATCGTTATCGTACGGCATCCCAATTCATACCTTACCGTTTATGCGAACCTCGGGCAGCTGAATGTCGTCCGGGATGAACTTATCAAATCACAGCAGCTTGTCGGTCTTTCGGGAAGGAACCCTGACGGCGGATCGGTCGTCCATTTCGAGATATGGAAAGGCCGTGCGAAGCAGAATCCTGAAAACTGGCTCAGACGATAAAAAACCATGGGTGTAAGAGCGCTATTTTCCTTTATCATTGCGGTACTCTTCCGTTACCGCACGTTCTGGATGACACTGAAAGAGAACCCGCCCGGCGATGAAACGGCCCTGCTCAGGGATTATGCCGTTCCGGTCATCGCCCTGGTGCAGCTTGCCAAATTTCCCCTGATCGGCGTTCCCAAGTCTGCCATGTTCTATGGCCTCGCCAATTTCCTCATCGATGTCGGGGCGCTGTATATCATGGTGGGAGGCGCATCCTATCTGGCGGAGCATAACCGTCTGAAAGCCAACCCCTCCGGGATGCTTGCGGTTTTCTGTTTTTCGCTGACCCCGGTATGGATTTCCGAGCTGTTTTATTTCGCGGGTCATTGGGCATGGCTCGCTGCGGTGATCGGTATCGTCTATGCCATCGTGATCAACCGCCAGGGCCTCGTCACCTTCCTCGGGCTGGAACCGTCCGCATCGGGGGGGCTGCTGCGCAATATCGCCCTCCTGCAGGTCCTGACGGATTTCGCGGTGCTTATGCTGCTCCGGGCTGTCATGCGTTTGTTCAATTTCATCTGACGATCCATTCATGCTTGAACAGGATTTACAGTACAACTACGGGATTGTCGAAGATATCCTGCTCTCGTTTCTGCGGAACGAAACCCGGAAGTTCGGGTTTTCATCGATCGTGCTGGGGCTTTCGGGCGGCATCGACTCGGCAGTGGTCTGCGAGCTTGCCGCGCGCGCGCTGGGCAGGGAGCATGTGCTCGCGCTGATGATGCCTTACGCCACCAGCAGCCCCGAAAGCCTTGCCGATGCGGTAATCATGGTCGAACGGCTCGGGATCGAGGCTGAAGAGGTGAAGATAACACCTGCCGTGGATGCGTTTCTCTCGTCCATACCCGAGGACCAGCTTCTCAGGAGGGGGAACGTCATGGCGCGGACCAGGATGGTCTACCTGTACGATATTTCGGCAAGAGACGGAAGGCTCGTTGCGGGCACCAGCAACAAAACGGAACTGCTGCTCGGGTACGGCACGATCTTCGGCGACATGGCTTCGGCGATCAACCCCATCGGAGACCTCTACAAAACGCAGGTCCGGGGCCTTGCCCGCCACCTCGGCATTCCGGTGCACATCATCGACAAGGTCCCTTCCGCCGATCTCTGGCAGGGGCAGAGCGACGAGGCCGATCTCGGGTTCAGCTACGCTGAAGTCGATCTGCTGCTCTACATGATGCTGGAAAAAAGGATGGAACGGGGAGCGGTGCTTGCCGAAGGAGTTCCTCCGGCGTTTTACGACCGGGTCCGGAAGATGGTCGTGCGCAACCAGTACAAGCGGATGATGCCGGTGATCGCCAAGATTTCAGGCCGCACCCCCGGCATCGATTTCCGGTATGCCAGGGACTGGCAGGAGATAAAATAAAGCGGATCCAGATAACCATGTGCCTGGGCTTCCCGTGGCAACACCGTGAAGCCTTGCCTGGAGTCCATCTTCTTTCCTAAAAAGACCTGAGCACGGTGTCCCTGAGGAAGTGTTTGTCGTCAGGTTCCGGATAGTCGGTCGTGTAATGCAGTCCCCTCGACTCGCGCCGCCTGATGGCGCTCTCTATGATGATGCTCGCCACCTTGATGATGTTGCGCAGTTCGAGGATCTGCGTGGTGATCCTGGTTTTCTTGTAATAGGCTTCCGTCTCCTCCTTGAGGAAATCGATCCTTCTGCTGGCCCGCTGCAGGCGCAGGTCGCTTCTCACGATGCCGACATAGTCGTTCATGACCTGCTGGGCTTCCCGCTTGTTGTGCGAAACGAGGATCCACTCTTCGGGGCTGACGGTGCCCGAGTCGTCCCAGTCGGGGAAATCCATCGAGTTTGAGATCGAAGGCAGCTGTTCGCGGATATCGTTGCAGGACCTCCATGCAAAGACCAGCGCTTCGAGCAGGGAGTTGCTCGCAAGCCGGTTTGCGCCATGGACCCCGGTGCAGCTCGTTTCTCCGCAGGCGTAGAGGCGGTTGAGTGTCGTGCGCCCGAGCTCGTCGACCCGGATGCCTCCGCAGGAATAATGGGCGGCAGGCACGACCGGGATCATCTCCTTCGTCATGTCGATGCCGTACTCGAGGCAGGTTTCGTAAATGTACGGGAAATGCTCCTTTGTCTTGTCGGGATCGATATGGGTGACGTCAAGGAAGACGCAATCTTCACCGCTTTTCTTGATCTCGGAATCGATTGCCCTGGCGACGATATCCCTCGGCGCGAGGTTCTCCCGACTGTCGTACCGCTGCATGAACGAATCCCCGTTCTTCAGGCGCAGGATGCCGCCGAACCCCCTTACCGCCTCGGAGATGAGGAACGATTTTGCCTTCGGGTGGTAGAGCGATGTCGGATGGAACTGGATGAACTCCATGTTCGCGATTTCCGCACCTGCCCGGTATCCCATCGCGACGCCATCACCGGTGGCGATATCCGGGTTGGTCGTATGAGGATAGACATGGCCGAGCCCGCCCGAAGCGAGCATCGTGATCTTTGCGAGGATTTTTTTCGGTATCCGTTTCAGCGAATCGAGGACATAGGCCCCGTAACAGGTGATATCGTTGGTTTTGATGCCGAGATGGTGCTCGGTGATGAGCTCGATGGCGAAATGATGTTCGAGCAGGCATATGTTCGGATGGCTGTTGACCTTTTCGAGGAGCGCGGTTTCCACTTCGCGGCCCGTCAGGTCTTTCGCATGGACGATCCTGTTTCTCGAGTGCCCTCCCTCCTTGCCGAGATGCAGCGAACTGTCGCTGGAGGTGGTGAACTGCACGCCGAGCTCCATGAGGCGCCTGATATGCCCCGGTCCTTCCGTTACCATGAGTTCGACCATATCCCGGTTGCAGAGGCCCGCACCCGCAATGAGGGTATCGGCGATATGCAGGTCGGTGCTGTCCGAACTGTCGATGGTAGCGGCAATCCCTCCCTGTGCCCAGTTGGTATTCGAGGTCGAGCTTTCCTTTTTGGTGATGATCGTGACCCGCGCGTGGTCTGCCATGTGCGCGGCGAAGTAGAGGCCGCCAATACCGCTTCCAATGACAAGCACATCGGTTTTGATCACTTCGGTCATAGCTGAATAAAATCCTGTGTTGAAAATGTTTCAGTCATGAAAATACCATAGCCGGGACAATATTCCTTTGCCCCGGCTTCCAAAAAGATACTGTCCGGCTTCATTTTTTCTTTTTGGGCAGCTTCAGGTTTTTCACTGAACCGGCAATGATGAGCAGGATGCCTGCGAAGATGAGGATATGGAAGTACCGTACGATGTCCGGGAAAGCGTGGGCCGCGAAATAACCGATCAGGGTGAACGAAAGCACCCAGGCAACCGCCCCTGTGACGCTGAAGAAGAGGAAGAGCGGGAACGGCATTGCCGAGACACCGGCAAGGGATGCGGCGAAACTGCGCACGAACGGGACGAACCGCGCGAGGAACACGGCTTTCGCCCCGTGTTTCCGGTAGAAATCCCGGGTCTTTTCGAGATATTCGGGGTGGAAGAACCGAGACTTCTCTTTGTCGAAGATCCGTTTGTCGAGCTGCCGGCCGATGATATACCCTGTCGTATCACCGCAGACAGCCCCGCATGACAGGGTGGCGATGACCGTCAGGATATCGAGTTCGCCTGTGGCGGCTATGAGCCCGGAGGTGATGAGCAGGGAATCGCCCGGAAGGAAAAAACCTGCGAAGAGGCCGGTTTCCGCAAATACGATGAAGAACAGCAGAAGATAGCCGCCCCAGAGGATGATTTCGTCGAGGGTCGGGATGTTCTGGAAAAACGAGAGAAGGCTCATGAATGGAAACGGTTGGTGATGTCGGTCTTCTCTTGGGGAAGGAAAAAACGGGAAACAGATATGAGTGCCTGTTTCCCGTTTTCAACACTTCGTCTGCCGGTTCCTGACTGACGGTCCGGAACGGAGCATAGGGATACGGACGGTTACGGGAGGAGAACCGCGCAGGAAATGACCGTCGTCCAGAGGCCGTTTTCACCCTCTGCGGACTGGGTGATATTGTACGAGTTGATGATTTTTCCGCTCATCTTGTAGATGCCTTCGCGTTCGTCCCAGTCCTGGTTCGGATCGAAGGCGATGCCGAGCGTGGTGGCCAGCATGGTTGCCGCGAGGTCTTCGGCATATTCGCCGGACTGCTCTGCGGATTCCCCGAACGGATGGTGCTCGGAAAGATAGCCGTACTGCGATTCGTCTGCCGGAATGGCGACGCCTACCGAAGAGGCGATGAGGCGGTTGAATTCGTTGGTGGAGTTGCGGGCGAGAACTGCGAAGGTGATCTGACCCGGCGAAAGAAGTTTCAGCCCCTCTTCCACACTGATGCGTTTACAATGGGGAGGGAAAATACTCGATACGGTAACCAGATTGCATTTTTCGATTTTGGCATCTCTCAAGGCGAGCTCGAATGAGGAGAGATACTCTTTGTGCCTTCCCACACCTTTGGTGAAGAAAACTTTTGTCGGGACAAATGACAATGGCGTTCCTCCTGATCGGATTAGTTGTTCAATGGTTGTCCAGTTACGAAACTGAGCAATTATAGGAAAAAGCGTCCGTATTCAAAATGTTTTTTTTGCAGCCACTTTAAAAAATCGCCGTTTGCCCGCCTTCACGGTTTTCGGTTCCTGATCGAGCTCCAGCACGGCGTTCGTGTCGCCGATCCTTTCGTCGCCGACCGTGACCGCCTTCTGCTGGATCATCCTTCTCGCATCGCTTTTCGATGCGGCGGCACCGGCGGATACGAGAATATCGACCAGCGTCATGGATGGAGCGTCAAATTCGATCAGTTCGATGTTTTCCGGGGCTTTGCGGTGCACGAAGACATGGTCGAAATGCGCTTCGGCTTCCTCTGCGGCTTCACGGGAGTAATACTGTTCGACAATCTGTTTGGCGAGCGTGCGCTTCGCGTTCCTCGGATCGGTTTCGCGGTTTTCGAGGATGGTTTTCCTGTCCTCATGGCCCTGCGGGACAAGCAGGGTGCAGTAGGTTTCTATGAGCGCGTCGGGGATGGAGAGCATCTTGCCGTACATTTCCGATGGCGGGTCGTTGAAACAGATGGCGTTGCCGAGCGATTTCGACATCTTCTCCTCGCCCGCCGTGCCCACGAGGAGCGGCATGGTGACGCAGACCTGTGGTTCGATGCCGTACTCCCGCTGCAGGTCCCTGCCGACGAGGAGGTTGAACTTCTGGTCGGTACCTCCCAGTTCGACGTCGTTTTTCAGGTGGACGGAGTCCATGCCCTGGGCGAGCGGGTAGAGGAACTCATGAACCGAAATCGGTTCGCGGGAGCGGTAACGCCGCTCGAAATCGTCCCGTTCCAGCATGCGTGCGACGGTGTAGTGGCTTGAGAGCCTGATGACGTCGGCGAACTTCATATTGCCGAGCCAGTCGGAGTTGTAGCAGATGGTGGTTTTTCCGGGATCGAGGATCTTCGAGGCCTGTTCGAAGTAACTCACGCCGTTCTCCCTGGTTTCTTCGGCGGTGAGCTGCGGCCTGGTCTTGCTTTTTCCCGAAGGGTCGCCGATCATGGCCGTAAAGTCGCCGATGATGAGGATCGCTTCGTGCCCGAGGTCCTGGAACTCCCTGAGCTTGCGCAGCACGACGGAATGCCCGAGGTGGAGGTCCGGCCTCGACGGATCGGCGCCGAGTTTGATTTTCAGCGGCTTTCCGGTTTTATGGCTTTTCTGGAGCTTCCGTTCGAGTTCATCAACGCTGATGATTTCCACGGCATTGCCGGTAATGAGGTCGATCTGTTCCTTTATGGACGGAAAATGCATTGCGGGTCGTTTTTTGTTCAGTATTGTTTTTTCAGTTGCTGCAGCTGGCGTTCGTTTTCCCTCGATTTGATGGTTTCCCGCTTGTCGTAGAGTTTCTTCCCTTTGGCAAGCGCCAGTTCGATTTTCAGGATGCCTTTAGAGGTGAAGAATGCCTTGAGCGGAACGAGGGCCAGCCCTTTTTCATTCATTTTCGACTGGATCCTCCTGATTTCCTCCCGGTGCATGAGAAGTTTCCGGCTGCGTTTCGGTTCGAGCTTCGTGAGGTGGTCGTGCTCGTAAGGGGTGATCTGCATGTTTTCAAGCCAGATTTCATCGTGGTGGATGATGGCGAAGCTGTCGTTGAGGCTCGCCCTGCCGAGACGGACCGATTTCACTTCGCTGCCGAGCAGCTGGATGCCTGCCACGAAGGTGTCGAGGATGGTATATTCGAATCGGGCCTTCCTGTTTTGGATGGCCTGCACATATTCCGGACTGTTCTGTTTTTTCGCCGCCATGCTGCACTGGTTCACTGGTTTCCCGTATCGAGATATCCCGCCGGTACGATATTGCCTCTGTTGAGCAGGAGATCCGGGTCGAGGCATCGCTTCAGGCGCGCCATCTCCCTCATGCCGCTTTCACCGTACATTTGGACAAGGTATTCGGTTTTGAGCTTGCCGATGCCGTGTTCCGCGGAGATCGTGCCGCCCAGTTCAAGCGTTTTCGCGACGAATTTCCGGTAAAGGGCCTTCGCCTCGAGGAACTCGTCGTGGTTGCGGGGCAGGATGTTCAGGTGCACATGCGCGTTGCCTATATGACCGAAAACAATATAGACAAAGCCGTGTTGTTCGCAAGAGGTGCGGTAATAATCGAACAGCTCCCGGAAACGCCCGTCCGGCACCGACATGTCGGTGCTGATTTTGCTCTCCTGCTGCCTGCTGAGCCATTCGTTCACGAGCAGGGGCAGGGAGTGCCTGAACTCCCTGAGCTTCATCTGCTCTTCCCGGTCAAGGGCCATCCAGGAGTCGTCGGTCATGGCGCCGCAGGCTTCCATGAGCCTGAAAAGCGTTTCAATGCATTGCTCCCCGTTTTCCGCCGACGTCTCAAGTTCCAGGAAGATGGCGCCTTTCGACGTTTCAGGAACCTCGGGATATTTTTGCGAAAGGATGCGGAGCGAATGTTCGTCGAAGAACTCGATCGCCCTCGGTGCCAGGCCGTTTTCGGCCTTTTTCAGCAGGGAGGTGAAGCGGAACAGGTCGTCCGTGCTCGCGAAGTGCACCAGGCAGGAAACGATCGAACAGGGAAGCGGGATGAGCATGAGATCGGCTTCGGCAATGACGCCGAGCGTCCCCTCAGAACCGATGAACAGGTCTATCAGGTCCATGTTTTCCCGCGAAAAATAGCCTGCGTTGTGCTTCGATGTATCCGGCATGCGGTACATGGGCCTGCGGAACTCGAGGTGTCCAGCAAAAGGCAGGTCCAGGCAGAAATTTCCAGACACGTCGGCGAAATACCGGCCCCTCGGCAGGTCGAGGAGATCGCCGGATGACAGGACCACCAGGATTCGTGATACATGGTCCCTGGTGGGGCCGTATTTGTAGGTCCTTGCGCCGGAAGAGTTGTTGGCTATCGTGCTTCCGATGAAACAGAGCTTTTCGGTCGGGTCCGGCGGATAGAGCCACCCCCGCGCTTCGGTTTTTTTCTGGGCCGGGATCGCCGCGTCGATCGCGGCCACGGGGCCGACCTCGGCGCGCGCGATCTCCGCCAGGCTGCAGCCGTTGCGGCGGAC
>JAAXXI010000054.1 GCA_013334565.1 Chlorobiaceae bacterium | reverse complement strand
GGTATAGTAAAGAATCCTCTCCGTCGTCGTTGTCTTTCCGGCATCGATGTGGGCCATGATGCCGATATTCCTGACTTTTTCTAAATCAACCTGCCTTGCCATAAAACAAATATTGGACGATTAGCTACCCTTGTTAAACAAACTCTTAGAACCTGAAATGCGCGAAAGCCTTGTTGGCATCTGCCATCCTGTGGACCTCATCACGCTTCTTGACCGAAGCGCCCTGCTCGTTTGCAGCATCCATCAGTTCAGCTGCGAACCGTTCAGCCATAGACCTTCCGCCACGCTTGCGGGCATAGGTCTTCAACCAGCGGAAAGCGAGGGCCGACCTTCTGGAAGGCTTGACTTCCATCGGGATCTGGTAGGTGGCGCCACCGACACGCTTGCTGCGAACCTCGACTACCGGAGCGATGTTCGAAATAGCCTTGCGGTAGATTTCAAGCGGGTTCTCGCCGTTGGACCTTTCAGAGATAATATCGAAAGCATCGTACACGATCTTGGTGGCAACGACTTTCTTGCCATCAAGCATAACCGCATTGATGAAGCGCGCAACGCTCTCATCATTGTAACGCAAATCTCCCCCGATCCTCTTATAGCTACTTTTTTTCGACATGCTCGTCTCTTGATTAATGATTCAAACGTTATCTCTTTCCCTTTGCAGGAGCCGGCGCACCGGCTTTCGGCTGCTTCGCCCCGTATTTCGACCGGCTCTGCTTACGGTCAGCAACCCCTGAAGTATCGAGGGAGCCGCGAACGATGTGATAGCGCACACCGGGAAGATCCTTCACCCTGCCGCCCCTGATCAGAACGATCGAGTGCTCCTGCAGGTTGTGCCCTTCGCCCGGGATATAGGCCGTGACTTCGATTTTGTTCGAGAGCCTGACACGCGCAACTTTCCTCAAGGCTGAGTTAGGTTTTTTTGGCGTCGTCGTATAAACACGGGTGCAAACCCCGCGCTTCTGAGGACATTTCTCAAGCGCCGGTGATGCTGTTTTTGACGCTTTCACACTTCTTCCGAGCCTGATGAGCTGCTGAATCGTCGGCATACTGAATTCTCTTTCTATTTAAAAACAACTATTTAAAATATCGACCCATAAAAATCTATAAGGACAGACAATGTAAGCGATTCTTCAAAAAAAACAAAACAAGAAACAACATTTTTCTCCCATCGATTGAAAAATGCGGGACCCGAAGCAGTTGCCCGGACCTGTAACAGTACATGGTGAATGGACGTAACGAAGGGCACGGGAAGCGGTATCCACGGGGGAATGCCGCAGAAGCGGCCAGGACCGTTCAGGGGCACCGGTACCGCCCTGTCACCGGAGGTTCCTGTCCTTTTTCACTTTTTTGACCATCCGCCCGAAAGCCCTGTCTTTTTTACGCTTGTCCAGGTAGGACATTTCGTGGTATTCCGACTCCCTGCGCAGTTTCAGATAACTGGCATAGCGCTCTCTGTCCAGTTTTTCGGCGGCGACGGCCGCGAGGACCGCGCATCCTGATTCCCGGGTATGGCTGCAGTCGGCGAACCGGCAGTTAGAGGCAAGCCGGGCAATCTCTTCGAACCCCTTGTCGAGCCCTTCGGCAGCCCCGAGAAGACCAAGCTCCCTCATGCCGGGCGTATCGATGAACATGGAACCATTGTCAAGCAGCATGAGCTGTCTGCGGGTTGTCGTATGCGTACCCTCTCCCGTTCCGCTCACCATGCCGGTTTCGAATTCGTCACGGCCGATCAGGCGATTGAGCAGCGTGGTCTTTCCGACACCTGATGAACCAAGGAGGCAGTAAGTACGCCGGGGCAGCAGCAGCTGGCGGAAATCATCGTACCCTTCACCGGTGACGTTGCTGAGCGCGACGACCTTCCCGGTCATTCCGGCATGGTTCAGCGCGGCAAGTTTCTCCTCCAGCTCTCCGGAAGAAACGAGGTCGGTTTTGGCAAGGATAATCACCGGTTCGACATGACCGTCCGACACCATGGCCAGATAACGGTCCAGCCTGGGCAGGTTGAAGTCGTAATGGCACGACTGGATGATGAACGCGGTATCGATGTTGGCAGCGATCATCTGGAAATCGACGGCCGCCCCTGCCCGCTTGCGGCGCAGGAAGGTCTTTCGCGGGAACAGGCCGTGGATAATGGCCGATGCTCCGTCGTTGTAATACTGAACCGTCACCCAGTCACCGGCACAGGGCATCTCGAGGGGTGAATCGATGGCATACAGGAACTTTCCTGCAAGCTCCGCCGGAACCTCCCCGTGTTCATTCATGACAAGGAAAGCGTTGCGGTCCACCGCCGAAACGCGGGCAGGGAGGTGCCCCTCGCGGCAGATGTCGGCGGCATAAGATTCGAACCACCGGTCAAAACCAAGATCGCTCAATTGCATCGTGACGTGTCGTGGAACATTTCGCATCCCTGCCAGCGCATGGTGCTGAACGGCAGGGCATATCTCTGCCAAAGCCCTAAAATACGAAACATTCAGGCGGAACCACAGCGACTATCCCGAACTTCATCAACATGGCGCACGACGAAAAGAGGTCATGGTTATCCGAGAAATCCGGTAACGATATCGCAGAATGTTTCGGGATACTGGAACATCAGGCCGTGCCCGCCGTTTTCGATGACGGCGAGTTGCGCACCGGGTACCTTTCCGTCCATATAGCGTGAATTATCTGGGGGCACCAGTCTGTCCTCCGCACCGGTTATCAGAAGTGTCGGGCTGGCCAAGCTCCCGAGCCGGTCCGTCGTCCCTGCCCAGCTGCCGATAGCGGCGGCCTGCATACCGACGCTCTCTTCGTTCACCGTGCCCATTGGCCGGTAAAAGATCTCTTTCAGGCGCACATCGTTCTCCCGCAGCCAGCCTTCGGGAAAAAGCGTGCCGATGTAACGCATGCCGCGTTCTTCGGGTGTCCCGGAAGTATCGGTGAGCTGGCCGAGCACTTCGGGTGCAGGAGGGAACATCCTTGTGTTACATTGGGAAGCATAGAGGACAAGCCTGCCAACCAGCGAAGGATGGCGCAGGGCGAGTTCCTGGGCGACGAGCGATCCCATGGACCAACCGAGCACATGCGCCTGCGCGATGCCAAGCGATTGCAGAAGTGCGGTCGTATCGTCGGCAAACTGGCCGATGGAAAAAGGATGGCTTCCTGTTTCCGTACCGCCTGTCCCCCGGTTATCGAACACGATGACCCGGTATCGTTCTGCAAGCCGGTCGAGCAGCCGTGATTCCCAGAGGTTCATCGTGCTTCCGTAACCCATGATCAGGAGCAGCGGATGCCCGCTGCCGAGCACTCTGCAGCTGATCGAAATGTCACCGGCCGGAACCCGTAATTCCCCGTTCGCGGGAAATGATGTCTGTTGGTCTTGCGTCATGATGGTTTTTATCAGGGGGACTGGGAATCACGGTCTCGGTGAGACTGTGATCCGCATGAAAATATACAATCCGTTCAGATCGGAACGATATGAAATTGATACCGCCACAATGCCTGTGGTGCCCCATACCGACAGTCAGTTTTCGGATGGCTTACCGTACAGGGAAAGAATCGTGCACGGCATCGATCTCACCGACCTTGGCGCCGTTTTCATAGATCACGATCTTCCTGACGGATACCCTGTCGAACCTGATGACCAGGCCGTCTTTTCTTGTGAAAGTCGCTTTGCGGTCCGCAGGGCGAAGTTTGTAGCAGAGCTTGATGACACCGTTCTTCTGGACAAGGGACGAGAGGGAAAAAACGGAACTTCCGGATACGGGCGGTTTCGTGACGCGCGCCACGACAAGCAGGTTTTCCGCCTGGTAGAATCCCGGTTCCGGTTTATACGGCTTTGTATTGCCCATGACTGCGGCGGGGGAGAAATACCGGTCAAATTCCTGCACGGAGCGGATCAGGGCGTAAAAAACCGGATGGGCCGCGTCGTCCCAGTTTTTCAGGAAGCTCTGGTATGGATAATCTGCAAACCCGATCTGCTCGTAATGCCAGGCTGGCTGAACCGTAACTGAAGGGCTTTTCGCCAGGCTGAGGGTGCTGAACCCTGCCAGCGAGAGGAGGATCAGCGGAAGGAGCAGGAGCTTTTTCATGATGCTTCCTTATAAAATAAGTTGTTTCAGTCGTTGCGCGCCGGCTATAACTCCAATCGCATAAAATAAGAAATTCCGACCGTAAGCCATGTTTGTATGCAACCTGCCTCTTGGCGACTTCTTATTTCAATGAAAATGCCTTATTTGAAACTTGTTCATTATTTACATATGTTCAATAATTATGAACAAAGATAATATTGAACACGCCCTTGCCGAAAATGAGGGAACAATCCTTCATAAGGCTCTTGAAGCCCTGGCAGCAATCGCGCCACTGGAATATGTGGTCGAACCAGCCGATTGCCCTGGAGATCACGAATACGACTACCTTGTCAGAGGGAAGCAGCTTGGAAAAAAGTTTGTGTGGTGCATCGAATTAAAAAATCGCCTTACAAGGACAGGCGAAATGCAGCTTCTGATGAGCAAGGACAAAGTGCCGCATTCGTTGCTGCTGGTGACGGGGTACGTTCCGCCTGAGGCCGCTGAAAGATTGCGCGGCATCGGAATCCAGTTTATAGACAAGGCTGGAAACATGTTCATCAACCAACCACCGGTACTGATATTCGTCAAAGGCAATAAGGCTGAAAAAGAAAAAATCACCTTGCCGGACACCCGCCTTTTCAAAGGAGTTGGCCTGAAAATCGTCTATATCCTGTTATGCAGACCGGAACTCGCCAACAGACCTTATCGCGATCTCGCAAATATGACCGGAGTCGCTTTGGGTACAGTGAACGCTGTCATGACAGAGCTGATCATGAAAGGCTTCATCCTCGACATGGGTAAAAGAGGAAAAAAAATCCTGAACAGAAAAAAGCTCTTTGAACGGTGGATTACGGCATACCCGGACTACCTGAAGCCGAAACTGTTGTTGGGCCGGTTCCGGGGTGAAGAGTACTGGTGGAACAAAACTGATCTTGATCCTGCCATAGCCCAATGGGGTGGAGAAGTTGCCGCAGCCAGAATCACAGGCTACCTGAAGCCCGGCACTGCCTTGTTATATACAGAAAAAAAATTCCTGGCGGATCTGGTTGTGACCAACAGACTGAAAAAAGATCCACAGGGAAATGTAGAAATTTTCGAACGCTTCTGGCCGATGGACTATGGTTTCGGCGATCTCGACACGGCACATCCGATCATTATCTATGCTGATCTTCTTGCGACAGGAGACCAGAGAACCACGGAAACTGCGAAAATGATTTATAAACAATATCTCGATCAATATTTCCGGCAGGATTGATCCTGAGAGAGTGTCGATTCTCCGGGATATCAAGGAAGTTGCCGATGAGCTTGATATAAAATTCTTCGTAGTGGGAGCCTTCGCACGCGATATTAATTTTGAACTGATTCATCAGATCCCTGCCCCCCGAATGACGGAAGATATCGACATTGGCATTGATGTAGTCGATTGGGAGACTTTCATTCGTTTAATGCTCAGACGATTAATACTGTCAATCCTGCTTAACTGACAATTGCTCCGATTTTGTCATTCTGAGCAAAGCGAAGAATCCATAAGATTTTCTTTTATAAGAAGATGGATTCTTCACTACGCTACGCTTCATTCAGTATGACGTCCCAGTTGCATGGATTTCCTTGCGATTTATTGCTGCCGGAACAATAATATATAATGGCCAGCTCACCGGTTTCGATTCTCCACAACTTCACGAAGGTGGTCGACACACCATACACCAAGTGCCTTGTCGGCATATGCTCCCTGTTCTTCTGTACAGCCCTCGATGAGAAGAATCTCGGGCGCCGGAAACGAAAACGGCGGCTTCTCGAAATTCAGGGGTCTCCAGTTGCCGGCCTCAATGTCAGTATTCACCCGTTCGCTTCCCACAAATGTCGTGAAAAGAACATACCGGATCCGGGAAGCTGTTATGTTTTTCAACGCATCTCCAATCAAAGCATACGGTAAATGCACGAGACAATCCCGGCACAAAAGAGCATCACCCTCCGGAAGCGGGTCCTTCGTCAGGTCGAGCACCCGAAATTCTGTGGAAGGATGCGAATCCCGGTATCTCGAGCTATTCTGCGAAACGATTTCCGGAACGATGTCGGCGCCGATGTAGCGATTGACATGGAGACCGGCAGCACTCAACCAGGAGAAGTCACCGCATGGAATATCAAGCAGGGTTTCAACCCCCAGCAGGTCGAGCATGTTCGGCAGTTGAGAGCGCAACTGTGTTGTGGCATCGAGTTGCGACCCTAATCCGGATACTGACTCGGGACTGTCCCAAAGATTGTTCCGATAAATGAAATCGAATATTTCCTGTGTCGAAAGTCCGTGCAGTTTGTCACGAAACTCTTCAAACCGACGTTCCGCTATTGTGGCTGGACGCATTCTGATATCCCTGGTATCTGATATGAAACAAAGAACCTCCAGTCTTCAAGATCTGCACTGATACCGTTGCTCTCGAATTAAAAACAAAAAAATGCTGCAATGTTCATCCCCGCAAAGCCCTGTCATCCGCAACCCTTTTAATTCAATCGCGAGATTAAACACTGGCCAGTCAGATATATTGCCTGATGATACACATGGCTTTTTTAATAGTTTTTAAAGATAAGTGGCAATAAATAACTGTTCTCACAGAAAAGTAAACGTTTTTAACCCTTTCGAAGATGGCAACGGCCGTATTCACCGGTTTCTGATCCATAATATCCTCTCTCAGAGAAAAGCCATTCCTGATGGACTGATGTTTCCGGTTTCCGCCTCGATGCTGAAAAATCCCCGATTGTATGCCGGCTCACTCGAAGCATATTCCGCACCACTGCTGCAACTGATCGACTATGAGCTCGATGAAGATGGCCATATGACGGTTTCAGGAGACCACCGTATCTTTTATGCTTATATCGACATGACTGCTCAAGCTGAAGCCCTGTATGATTTTATCCTGAAAACGGTTGAAGAAGAACTGAGAGAAGAGCTTGATTTTCTTGTCAGTTATGACCGGGTCAAATCAGGAATTCAGGATATCGTCGATATGCCCGACATGAAAATCAACCTGTTTATCAGGCTCTGCCTGCAAAACCATGGGCACCTTTCTGCAAAAAAAAGAGAGGCTCATTTCAGCTTGCTGAGCGATGATGAGGTTAACCGTATGGAACAGGTTGTGATTGAAGGATACCGGGTATCCTGAGGAGCATGATAACCGCAGTTGTTCGTTAATGTTTATGATGTATTCAGATAACGTCATATGATGAACATAAAAGGTAAAACTGCTTTTTGATTTATTGGGGGGCGTCCCCTACTCTCCCCACAGCCTCTGGTTCGTATCAAGGGGACTTGCCCGTGGCATAAGCAGTCCCAGGGATTATATGAGCATGAAGGATATGGCGGATATGCCGAGCCAGGGAGACCTTGACGGCAAAGGCAATCTGTCACTCAAAGCGCTCAACAGCTTCATCGTCTGGTTCCTCGATATCTGCATCGACCAGATAACCTTCATGCTGCAACTCTTCTATCTCGACTGCCTCTCTGCGCGATTGTCGAAATATTGCGATAAACAGGGATGGAAACCGGAAGCATTCACAGTTCTGGAAATGGTGCTCATCAAGGGCGAAATATCCCGTGGTGATGCAAGCCGCATCAACGGTCTAAAGGAACGGACAGCAAAAACCCTGCTATCATCACTGCTCGAAAACGGTATTCTCGGGTCGGACTCTCCAAAAGGGCTGGTATCGCTCCGCTTCCCGGCAGAATCTCTCGATCGTCTTTTTCCTGATCTCTTCCCGGCCCATTCGCTCTGACAGAGCAAGTCCAATACACGGACATGTTTATAAACCAGGGGACATCCTCCGTTTCTTTGGGTTAGACAACCATGTCTTCCCTTAAATCAACCTTGGGATGTTATCTATTGTGCCTTGAAAAGGCTAATTCAGGCAGCGAGCATCTGGAGTTTTCCGGAATATCCCGAACAACCTGATAAATAAACCGAAAGCATCGGGTACAAAACAAAAATCCAGCTGCGGATACCATAAATGAGTAATGCAAAAATAACGCAATTACGTGATTGTGTAATCATAAATCATTAGCAAAATTGAGATTAGTATATGTGCTTTTTTATTAACAAAAAAAATGAACCATGATCTCATTCAAAAAAATAGTAAAACCCGCATCGCTCATCTTTGCGATAGCATCGTTGATCGGGTCATATCCTTTTGCATCGGCACAAAGTGCTCCTGTAAAAATCGTGGTTGCAGATGCGAAAACAACCCATCATCTCAACCTCTATGTCGCACAGGATCTGGGGATTTTCAAGAAATACAATCTTGATGTCTCCATTGTTCCCGTTGCCGATCTGGCTGCCGCCAGGGACCTGGTCGTATCGGGACAGGCGGACGTCTTCTGGTCGTGCCCTACCGTTGCAATTGCCGCTATTGCCAATGGCGCACCGATAAAGATCATTTCGCAGGTTAAAAAGCCTTGCACATCGGTTCTTCTCGTACCTCAGGGATCATCGATCATCAAGTATTCCGACCTGAAGGATAAAAACATCGCAGGCATTTCACCCACTTGCGAATCGGTAATTGCACTGTCGGTAGCCGCCAAAAGAAACGGAGGGCAGTTCAACCTTCAGAAGCTTGCCGGCGGACCAGCCCTTGCAGCTCTCGAAGCAAAACAGGTCGATGGTGCGATACTTGAAGAACCCCAGGCGAGTATTGCTGAATTGAAAGGTTATAAAGTGCTTTTCAAGGAAGCCGCCGAAAATATCCCTTGCCGTACCATCAACGCACGCAATGCTTTTCTTAAAAGCAATGCGAAAGATCTGAAAACCTTTATAAAAGCTGTTGGCGAAGCCAATGCGATCATTCTGAGCAACCCGGTCGCACCGAACATTGTCGATATCGCTGTCAAATATACAGGCGCACCGGTCGAAGCCATCAAATACGGAAACCACCGGCTTAAATTCCGCACCAATATTGACAAGCCGGGGCTTTTCCTGCTCGGGAATGAATTAATAGAACTGAAAAACATCAAGGAAAACCCTGGAAACAAGCTCTATGCAGATGAGTTCCGTGGTATTACATGGAATTGATTCCCTTGTGTTTTATCGATTTTCCCAGCCCTGCCAGGAAACGCATTCTGACAGGGCCGTTTTTTTACTGCAGATAATGTTTCAATGGTTAGTAACAAGCTGAGACAGACCTTTACCCGTTGGGGATTGCCGATAACCGGTATCGTCCTCTTTCTGGTCATCCTGAGTGTTATTTTTGCATCAAACCGACATTCAGCTTCCCATCGCCAAAAGCCGGTTGTCGGCCATAACGGCAGCCCTCTGCTTGGATTTTACTATGCGGCAGAAAAGCAACATGCATTTACTTCTCTCAAGTTCAACTCTACATCCGATGCGGGATATGCACTGCTTTCAGGAACGCTCGATGCGGGATTCATAGAACCGGAAAAGATTCTGGAACTATCCAGGCTGAAAGGCTTTGATAAATTTGTGGTTTTGGGCAAAGTGACCTTTCCCTACGGTGTCACGCTGATTACAAAAAAAGGATCAACGCTTCGTTTGCAGGACATCAACGGCCGCAGCATTGCCGTTCCATCAGACAATACAAGACTGCTGTTCGAATTCAGAAAGGCTCTCGTCAAATATCCGCTGATACTTGACAAGATACACTATCGCTTTTTGCCCTCAGATGCGATTATCCCTGCTCTGGAAACCGGAGTAATCGATGGAGCGATCATGAAAGGCTCCCGGGCGGTCATCGCAATCAATGAAGGACACAATATGCTCTTTCAGAAATGGGATATGGAACCTGGCAATGAATGCTGCCCGCCGGTCATCGATCAGCTTGAATTTCTGCTTCTTGGCCGTAAAGGTTCCCCTGGTGTCAATGCCGAACTGACGAAACTTCTGACCATTTCTTCGGCTTATGACCCCATAGTGCTCAGAGCGGCTCTTTCGAAAGCCGAACATGTTCCGGACACACTCTTCAGCAACCTTCCTCTTGCTTCGTTCGAACCGGCAGACAATCAGTTGCTGAACGTTATCGCAAGGCATTCGGGAGCGAGTCACAACAAAGAAAACAACCATTATATAAATGCTATAAATGAGGAACCGCATGTTCATGATGCATCTTGTGAGCATCAGCCGTTGCGGCAGAAGCTAAAGGAATTTTTCGATCAGGCATGGGAGAGTGCCGTTCGGATTTTACCAGCGAAATAAAAAACACGAACAGCCAATTATAAATCCTATGCATTACACGCCCCGGAATTATGGATCCAAAGGCATCTCTTTATTGACAAGGGAATCGTGGCTCTTCCTGAAAAACGCATTCGGCAGTATTTTCTCGAGGGAGTTCATCAAGGTACTGCTGCCGCTTCTTGTTTTATGGGAGATTGTGCCTCGACTGAATATCATACCCCGCACGCTGATACCGACCCTGAGCGATGTCGCCCTTGCTTTCTGGGATTTGACCTTGAACAAGGGATTTTTTCTCCACATCATCTACAGTCTCGGCAAGTTCCTTGCTGGACTGCTGATTGCCATATTCCTGGCCATTCCCATCGGGATATTCATGGGATGGAACATCCCCATTCGAAAGCATACGCTTCCGTTGTTCCAGATTCTTGCGCCTATACCCCCGCCTGCATGGGTTCCGATCACTATCATTATTTTCGGAATCGGACTGCCAATGCAGATCTATCTGATTTTTCTCGGAGCGTTCTATCCGATTTTATTCAACACCTATCAGGCAATCAAGGATACCGATCCGCGATATCTCTCTTCAGCCAGGGTTTTCGGGGCGAGCGAACTGACGCTGATCCTGAGGGTTTACATATGGAATGCGCTGGGAGCGATTATCATGAGCGTAAAAACCGGGGTGGCCATCGCGCTGGTTATGCTGGTCATTGCCGAAATGTATGGCGGGCGAAGCGGCATTGGGTATCTCCTTGTCGAAGCAAAAGACTTTTTCCAGATTCCGGCAATGGTGGTCTGCATGCTTACCCTTGGCCTTATTGGATGGTTTTCAATAGAATTGTTAAAATTTGCAGAGCTGAAGCTGGCGCTCTGGAAGGTAGGGAGATAACATGATCGAAGCACGACGCATCAGTAAATTTTTCTCGATAGTCAACAAAGACGGTATTGCCGAGGGACTCACCGCATGCCTGTCGGTATCACTTTCTATTGGGAAAGGAGAGATTATCACCCTTCTGGGACCTTCCGGTTGCGGGAAATCGACCTTCCTGGAAATCCTTGCCGGGCTGCAGGCGCCAACCGAAGGCGAAGTGTACATCGACGGGGTTCGTGTGCTTGAGCCTTTACCGTCCACTAGAAACGAAATGGAAGAGTACCGGAAGAAATACAGGTTTTTATCACCTCTTGCAAATGATCTCATCCGTGACAGACCAAAACATGATATCGCCATGATTTTTCAGGATTACGCGGTCTTCCCATGGATGACCGTCCTGCAGAATGTGACATTCACCCTCAAATTACGCGGTCTTGCACACGTCGAACGGGAAAAACAGGCACTCATCTACCTCGGGAAGGTCGGTCTCGCTTCTTCGGCAAACAAATATCCTTCGCAGCTTTCAGGCGGTATGCGGCAACGCCTTGCATTTGCCCGCGCCCTTTCAGTCGAGCCTAAAGCAATTTTGATGGACGAACCCTTTGCCGCTGTGGACCTGCTGACACGCGAACGACTTCAGGACGATCTTCTGAATCTCTGGAAGTCCTCTGGAATAACCATCGTCATGGTAACCCACGACGTAGCGGAAGCTGTCTATTTGTCTGACGAGATCGTTATCTTCTCGCCATCGCCTGGCACCATAAGAAATCTCTTCAGGGTCGATGTTCCGAGACCACGAAGACGGGATGATCCCGCTCTTGCAGAAATACAGGAGCGCATCAGCCGCCTTCTGAAATACGATCTGGACAACGAAAGCGAATACTCTATCTAAAACCAGCAATCTGAATACAACTCTTATGACGGCATCAAACGGATTCAGGGGAAAAGTGTATAACAACATAACGGAAGCTATCGGCCATACGCCTATAGTTCATTTAAGCCGGATATCGGCAGGATTACCAGGAATAATATTCGGTAAAATCGAGTCATTCAATCCGCTGAACAGCGTTAAATGCCGCATCGGAAATGCAATGATCGAAGATGCTGAGCGAACAGGAAAACTCACCCCCGGAGGAACCGTCATCGAACCGACATCAGGAAACACCGGAATCGGTCTGGCATACGCCTGTGCCGCAAAAAACTATCGGCTGATACTCACCATGCCTGAAACGATGTCCATCGAACGCCGTAAACTGATCAAGATGCTTGGCGCAGAACTTGTACTGACACCAGGAACCGAAGGCATGACCGGAGCGGTCAACAAGGCAAGGGAACTGAAACGTCAGATCCAGGGAAGCTACATCCCCCTGCAGTTCGAAAACCCTGCCAATCCTCAGGCACATCGCGAAACCACGGCAGAGGAGATATGGGCCGATACGGGCGGAGATATCGATTTCTTTGTAGCCGGTGTGGGCACCGGGGGCACCATTACCGGTGTAGCGGAAACCCTTAAGCCCCGTATACAGGGCCTCAAAGCTGTCGCCGTAGAACCCGATGCATCGCCTGTCCTTTCCGGCGGAAGACCAGGACCTCACCGTATACAGGGTATCGGCGCCGGTTTCATTCCCAAAGTACTGAACCGATCCATCATCGATGAAATAATAAGGGTCACCAACGAGGCAGCATTTGAGACTGCACAGAAGGTAAGCAGAACTGAAGGGATACTGATAGGCATATCTTCGGGAGCTGCCGTCTGGGCCGCAATACAGATCGCAAGCCGTGAAGAAAATCGTGGAAAGAAGATTGTAACGGTCCTGCCGGATTCAGGTGAACGCTATCTCTCGACGCAATTGTCTGATCTGGAATCGTTTTGAACATCGCTCACGGCCAATAAAGCAGATCGCCGATAGTGAATAACTCGGTTACGTTTCAATACAAATTATACATTCAGGCCATTCCACTTGATTGCCTGGTGTACCGCTCCGGGAGATACTGAGTATTCTAAAATGGAGGAGTCTGTAAGATAAAGTGTGTAAACGGTCATAGTTTCCTATCATTACAAAAGGAGCAAAGCTATGACCAAAAAGAAAGACAAAATCCCCGAAGCCCAAAAGGCACTGATCGACCAGCTTATCCGAGGGACAAACTCAGAGACGTTCACGACTACGTAAACTTACATATTATAACGCCGGCGATTAAAGGTATCAGCTATCTTATAAGCAAAATCTTTATACATGTCATTCCGAGCGGAGCGAAGAATCCATAAGATTTTGTTTGCGAGCTGTTGTTGCCGTAGTGATAAGACGTTTCTATCACAGGTTTTTCACAGCACATAAATTTCAGAAAAAGATACAGGAACAGGTCATTTGCCGTTTCTTCCTAAAACAACCCCAACTGCTCTGCTTCGGGAGATACCCTGAAATCCGGTATCAGTTCGGCGATCTTCGAAGCATCGACATAGGCAAG
>JAAXXI010000053.1 GCA_013334565.1 Chlorobiaceae bacterium | reverse complement strand
CATTCCAGATCATGGACGATTCAATGAGCGCCGTCGATGTTTCGACGGAACGGAACATCCTCGACAATCTTCTGCAAATGCAGCAGGATGGGAGCAGGACGGCCACCATCATTATTTCGCATCGTCTTAGTACGGTTCAGCATGCAAGTGAAATTCTCGTTCTCGAAGAGGGACGGATTGTCGAACGGGGAACCCATGCGAGACTGCTTGCATTGAACGGAAAATATGCAAGGATGTGGTCAATGCAGAACGATCATTTCTACGGAACGGGGAAGCCTGCCATGTCTCGGGCGGCGGAGACGGAATCCGGTGGAATTGGCCTGGCCTGCGTTGTTGAAGAGGATCGTGCGGAGGAAGGAATATGATTGGCAACATTCAGGCAAACAACCATTTCCGGAGGCTTTTACCTTATGCGGGGTCACACCGGACAGAGCTTCTTTTGTCGTTTGTTTTCGTGATTGCGGTCGTTGCCGTCGATCTCGTGCAGCCCTGGCTCGTCAAGGAGGTTATCGACCGTTTCAGCGCTTCGCCGGGCGCGGGCCAGAGGGAAATCCCGTTCATTACCGCAGTATACCTGCTGCTCGTACTCTTTTCATTTATCCTGACCTATCGCCAGGAAATCCTGCTGCTGAATACAGGACTGTCAATCGTACGCTCCATGAGAGTGGATCTGTTCCGCCATATCCAGTATCTTTCGCTGAACTATTTCGAGAGAAACAACTCCGGACGCATCATCACCAACGTAGTCAACGATACGGAAACACTCAATACCTTTTTCACGCAGTTTCTCACCAACATGCTCAGGGGAGGGATATCCCTGACATTGATTATGATATTCATGGTGAAACTTGATGCGGTCATTGCCATGTATTGTTTTCTGTTGCTTCCCGCTGTCGTTTTTTCAGCCGTGTTTTTTCAGAAACGGCTTCAGGAAGCCAGCAATGAGGCCAGGCGCCGTTTGGGCATACTTATAGGAACTCTGTCCGAAAATCTCGGAGGGATGCGCATTATCCAGATTTTTCATCAGGAGGCGAGACAGCAGCGACGCCTGGATGCATATAACCGGGCTTATTTTGCCGCTTCGGTCGAAGAGAACCGCCGGTTTCTCATTTTTTTCAATGTTACTGAAATGATGGCGGACCTGACCGTAGCGGGACTGGTATGGTTCGGCGGCAGCAGTGTGATTCACGGAACGCTTTCGTTCGGGATTCTCTATGCGTTTGTCGGATACATACGCCGTTTTTTTCAGCCGATCGGCATGATGCTGCTCCAGATGAGTGTTCTGCAGTCAGCAATCGTCGCATCCCGACGTATCGGCGCGACTCTCTCCGAAGTGCCGGATGTTGTCGAAACGGACAATGCCTCGGCTCCATCGGTCGAGGGAGGCCTCTCGTTTGAAAACGTAAGTTTCGCTTACCGACAGGGACAGACGGTGCTCCATGAGATCAATCTTGAAATCCGCCCTGGAGAACGCATCGGTTTTGTCGGAGCGACAGGAGCCGGTAAAAGCTCCATCATGAACCTGGTGACAAGGTTTTATGATGCAAGTTCGGGCAGGGTAATGATCGACGGCAGGGATATCCGCCTGTGGCCTCTGTCGGAGCTTCGGAAAACCGTCGGTATTGTCCAGCAGGACGTTACCCTTTTTTCCGGCACGGTAATCGACAACATCAGGTTTTTCAGGGAGGAGATCCCGGAAGATCGAGTCCGTGATGCCTGCAGGAATGCCGGTGCGGAAGCACTGATCTTGCGGCTGCCGGAAGGGTACGAAACCCGGCTCTCTGAACGTGCTGCCACACTTTCTGCCGGTGAGAGGCAACTGCTATCCTTTGCGAGGGTGCTGCTTTTCAATCCCCGGGTTCTTATCCTTGACGAGGCAACCTCGAACCTCGATTCGAAAACGGAGGAAATCCTGCAGGAGGCCATACACAGGGTATCGGCTGGACGGACCCTGCTGGTTATTGCCCATCGCCTTTCGACCGTGAAGGAGATGGACGCTATCTGTGTGCTTGAGAACGGCAGGATTGTCGAAACCGGAAGTCACGAGGAACTGCTGGCACGGAACGGTTATTACAGCAGGCTTTATAAAACCCGGCATATGAAGGAGTTGTCGGCCTGAAAACATGTGGATGGAAGTATTCCAGTGAAATTTCGGATTGTGGAGCAGATAACTTATGGGAGGATGTTGAAGCTTTTATCCTGAATGAAATCACATGACGCATGAATTAGCTGATATGGCTGTCCATAATCAGGGTTGACAGAACAATTTCATATTTCTCCTGCCGAATTGTCAGGATAGAAAAAAATGATACGCTCTGATTGAATCCCTGCCCGGAAAAGAGCCATTTAAATGCACGAAAGATGAAGCGCGAGCATCCTTTCGAGGCTCTTCACAAGATCAATGACAGATACTGCTTGTCAGACTGTTCTCTTCAACCGCCGGAAAACGCCTTCACTTTCTTGTGGAAGTCGCTTTCGCTGAACCCCAGTCCAGACAGGACTTTTTCCGCATTCGACTGCATGGTGTAGCCGCCGAGCCTTTCGAACTCGTGCATCGCATCGGAAAACCGCTCGATCAGCTGCTGGTAAGCCTGGCTTCCGCGGTTCGGCTTCATGCGCATAAATACTGAAAAATGTATGCGTTTACGTACATTGAAGTACTGAAGCCCTTACCCCTTGACGGTTTATGTAAAGAAAAACAATGAGTGACAGCTGATGGCAGGCAATAACGGTAACGGAAAATCCCTGGAGTCATGGATATGGGATGCGGCATGGAAATCCATGATCATTCTTGCAGAACAGACGGGTCGGAGCCATCCCGCGCATAAAGTTTGTTGATACGCCATGTTTGGCGAATTAATGGTATATTTGTTTTTATTTCGTCATAAAATACGAATTATGATTTAATGGTAAAGGGGGGCTGATGAAGATCCAGGGTTTGTTGACAGATGAGGCGGTTCTTGCGGAGCTGGGAGAACGTCTTGCCAAGCGTCGGCTGGAACTGCAGATGACCCAGGAGGTGCTTGCCGAACAGGCGGGGGTATCGAAGCGGACCGTGGAGCGTCTTGAAGCCGGGGCCACGACGCAACTGTCGACGGTGGTCAGGATTCTGCGGGTGCTGGAGCTGCTGGACCGTCTGGAAACCCTGGTGCCCGAGACCGGGCCGCGTCCGATTGACCTGCTCAAACTGAAAGGCAAGGCCCGCAAGCGTGCCAGCGGGAGGAGGAAACCGGCGGACGGGGTGCCCTGGACATGGGGTGACGAAACATGAGCACGACGGCAAAGGTGAAGCTGTGGGGCCGCACGATTGGCGCGGTGTCGCTGGTTGACGGAGCGACTGCCGCTATCTTTGAATACGATCCGGCCTTCGCGGGAAGCGGCATCGAGGTTGCTCCCCTGACCATGCCGCTTTCAAGGCGGCTTTACTCCTTTCCGGCACTCAACCCGGAAACCTTCCACGGCCTTCCGGGGCTGCTGGCGGATTCGCTGCCGGACAGGTTCGGCAATGCCCTGATCGATGCCTGGCTTGCCCGCTGCGGGCGCACGCCGGGATCGTTCAATGCCGTGGAACGCCTCTGCTACACTGGGTCGCGCGGCATGGGCGCGCTCGAGTATGTGCCTGCAATCCGTTTGGGTGCTTCCCGTTCGGTCAATGTCGAAGTCGACAAGCTGGTCGCTTTGGCTTCGGAGGTACTGACCCATCGCAACAACCTGCAGGGCTGGTTTGACGAAGAGGGAAAGGAAACGGCGCTCCAGGAGATTCTGAGGGTCGGCACTTCTGCCGGTGGCGCGCGGGCCAAGGCGGTGATCGCCTGGAATCCGCAAACGAACGAAGTCCGGTCAGGACAGGTGAAGGCCCCAAAGGGATTCGAATACTGGCTGATGAAGTTCGACGGCGTCAGCGGCAACAGGGACAAGGAACTGGAAGACCCGAGAGGGTATGGCGCGATCGAGTATGCCTATTACAGGATGGCTGTCGATGCGGGAATAACCATGAACCCGTGCCGCCTGTTCGAAGAGAACGGGCGCCGCCATTTCATGTCGAAGCGGTTCGACCGGCTGGATGGCGGAGAAAGGCTCCACATGCAGTCACTGTGCTGCATGGCGCATTATGATTTCAACCAGGCGGGAGCATACGGTTACGAGCAGGCACTGCAGGTGATCCGCCGACTGGGTTTGCCGATGGCGGCAGTCGAGGAGCAGTTCAGGCGGATGGTGTTCAATATCGTGGCCCGTAACCAGGACGACCATGTCAAGAACATTGCCTTCCTGATGGACAAGTCGGGAAACTGGTCGCTTTCCCCGGCATTCGACATGACCTACAGCTATCAGCCGGGCGGAAAATGGACATCGAGCCATCAGATGACGATGAACGGCAAAAGGAGCGGATTCACCCTGGATGATTTCAGGGCCTGCGCAAAGAACGCTTTCCTGAAGCGCGGTCGTGCGGAATCGATCATTGCCGATGTGAGGAGCGTGATTGCCCGGTGGCGTGACTATGCGGAGGAGTCGCATGTCAATGCGGGGCAACGGGACAAGATAGAGGCCGCCTTGCTCCTGGGCCCTTTTCTATGAAACCTGGAGAACATAAAAAAATGTTCAAGCCGGCCGGGGTCGGTCAATTCCTGTGAAATATGCGGAAAACATCATTAAAAAAATGTAAAAAACATCAATTCCGCTGTCCGAGTCCTTTTTTTCCTACATTAAATCATAGAGCGCCTGAATTGATTCATACCGACGTCTATACTTACAACGAAAGGGGCTTTAATGGTGAACCTTGATCACAGCTTTCCGTTGCGGTATATTTTGATGATGAAAACAAGAATACTACTCCTTCTGGCGATTCTGCCGCTGATTGTATTTTCCCCTCTTCATGCCGAAGAGACCATCACCTGGCAGCAGTGCCTGGATGAGGCTAAACAGGCACATCCGGACCTCTATTCCGCTTTGGCGATCATCCAGCAGGCCGAAGCCGATAAAAATATCACTGGCGGATCCCGTCTGCCGCAGCTCTCTTCCAGCGTCAGCACATCGAGGGACGGGACGACAGCCAAGGGCGGCAGCGCATCGTCGAACTACTCCTATGCCCTCACAGGGAAGCAGCTTTTCTTCGACGGAGGGAATATTTCAAGCCGGATTTCCAGCAACGAGGAAGCGATCAAGGCTTCCCGGTACAATTATGACGTCGTTTCATCGGGTGTCCGCTATGCATTGCGTTCCGCATTCATCCAGCTGCTCAAGGCCCAGGACCTGGTGGGACTGACGAGGGAGATTGCCGACAGGAGACGGAACAATGTCCGGCTTATCGGGCTACGCTACCAGGGCGGCAGGGAACATTCCGGATCTCTCGCGCAGGCGCAGGCTGACCTTGCACAGGCAGAGTTCGAATTTGCCCAGGCCCAGAGGGGGCTCCAGCTTGCCCAGTCGAAGCTCGCTTCGGCGCTCGGGCGCAGCAACAGGACACCGCTGAGGGTTTCCGGAAGCTATACTACGGGGTTTTATGCAGAGGGACGTCCTGATTTTTCCTCTCTTGCAAAAAACCATCCTTCTTTCCGGGAGCTCGAGGTGAAAAGCAAAGAGGCGCATTACGACCTCGAAGCTGCAAAGCATGCATTTTCTCCGCAATTATACCTGACCGGGACCGCAGGAAGAAATACGGTAGACAGTTCTCCTTTCGACGCGTTCGACTGGCAGGCTGGCCTGTCCCTGTCGGTGCCGATATATGAGGGTGGAGCCGGGAAGGCGAAAGTTTCGAAAGCCATGGCTGTCGTGAGCCAGCAGAATGCCCAGGAAAAAAGCGGTTACCTCGATGTTCTCGATACGCTCGAAGAGTGCTGGAAAAATTACCAGGATGCGGTCCAGTCGGTCGGTGTGAAGAAAAAGAACCTCGCTGCCGCCCAGGAACGGTCGAACATCGCCAACGCCCAGTATTCGATAGGGCTTCTGGCTTTCAACGAGTGGGTGATTATCGAAAACAGTCTTGTCAATGCAAAAAAGGATTATCTCAATGCCGAGGCGAACCTCTTGACCGCCGAAGCGCAATGGATCCAGGCGAAAGGAGGAGGGCTCGATGGGTAAAGGGAAAAAGCTGATTTGGATCGTTCCTGTTGCGCTTTGCGTGATCGGCGCAGCAGCATTCTTTCTGTTCAGGGGAAAAAACCAGAACGGAAACCAGTATGTTGAAATCCATCCTTTCAGGGGGACGATCAGTTCACTGGTATCGACAACGGGAGCGGTTGAGCCTCAGAACAGGCTGAAAATCGGTTCGACGGTCAGCGGGAGGATCGAAGAGATCCTTGTCGAGGAGGGGCAGTTCGTCCACAAGGGCGACGTGCTTGCGCGTCTCAGTTCGACCGAGAGGGCGGCACTGCTCGACGCAGCGAAACTCCAGGGGAAGTCGGAACTTGACTACTGGCAAAAGGTCTACAAGGAGACCGCCGTCATGGCGCCAATGACCGGGCAGGTCATCGTCAAAAGCATTGACCCCGGGCAGACCGTCACGACCAGCGATTCGCTCTTCGTGCTCTCGGACCGGCTGATCGTCAAGGCTTACGTGGATGAAACCGACATCGGCAAACTGAAGATAGGGCAGAAGGCTGTCATCGGTCTCGACGCCTACCCTGAAATCAAGGTGAACGGCATCGTTGACCACATCTATTACGAATCGCACCTGCAGAACAATGTGAGCATCTATTATGTCGATATCATCCCCGAGAGCGTTCCCGATGTCTACCGATCAGGGATGAGCGCAAATATCGACATTATCGTTTCCGAGAAGCGGGATGCCCTGCTTTTGCCTTCCGGGGCATTGCAGAACAGGGCGGGCGTTTCTGCCGTAATGCTGAAGAATGCCTCATCGGACAGGAAACCGGTTTACCGGACGGTAAGGACCGGGCTTCAGGACGGACAGAATACCGAAATCCTCGAAGGGCTGGAGCAAAACGCCGTGGTGCTGATGCCCGATACCACGTTTGTGCTGCCGACGAAAAAAGGCGGATCCAATCCTTTCATGCCCAAACGTCCACCATCGCAGAAAAAATGAAGCCTGTTCTTGAACTCAGGGATGTCTACCGTACCTACCGGATAGGCGAAAGCACGGTGCAGGCGCTGCGGGGGGTTTCGCTTACCGTCGAAGCGGGTGAGTTCATCGCCATCATGGGGCCTTCCGGTTCCGGGAAATCATCGCTCCTGCAAATCCTCGGCTTGCTCGACAATCCGGACAAAGGGGAGTTTTACATCCTCGGCCACGATGTCAATACCTTGTCGGACGATGAACAGGCCGGATTGCGCAATAACGTAGCGGGGTTTGTGTTTCAGCAGTTCCACCTGCTCAAGCGGATGAGCATCGTCGACAATGTCAGGCTTCCCCATATCTACAGCGGCCTCAGCGGCAATTTTACCGAAGAGGCGAAAAAGCGCCTTGCGCTCGTCGGCCTGGAAAACCGGATCGGGCATACCCCGAACCAGCTTTCCGGGGGCGAACAGCAGCGTGTCGCCATCGCCAGGGCACTGATCCGGGACCCGTTGATCATTTTTGCCGATGAACCGACCGGTAACCTCGATACGAAAAATTCCCTCGAGATCATGAAGATCCTCCAGGAGCTGAATGAGAAGGGAAAAACCATCATCATGGTGACCCATGAGCCCGAGATTGCAACTTTTGCAAACAGGGTGATCACCATGCGCGACGGCCAGATCGTCTCGGATGAACGCAAGGACGGCGCCTCGAGCCCGGTCGCAGGGTACAAGGAGAGCGATATCGACTCCCTCGGCGGCAGGACGGGGTCGCTCTGGAAGGACCGGCGCTTTATCGGTTTCACGGTCCAGGCATTCCAGGCGATCCTCGCCAACAAGATGCGTTCCTTCCTTTCCATGCTCGGCATCCTTGTCGGTGTTGCGTCGGTCATCGCGATGCTTGCGCTTGGAGAAGGTGCGAAAAAGGCCATGCAGGAACAGCTCAAATCGATGGGCTCCAACATGCTTGCCATCATGGCCGGCTCGTCGATGTTCCATGGCGCGGCCCAGGGGTCCGGTGCCGTTGCCCGGTTTACCTACAACGATGTCGATAATATCGCAAAAATCACTCCCCTGATTAAAAACGCCGTCGGCGGAGTGAGCGGCAGTGTGCGACTCGTTCATGAAAACAGGAACTGGAGCTCGAACATGGGCGGAGTCGGTTACGAATACGGCACCATGCGCGCCGCACTACCATCCGTCGGCAGGTGGTTCACCCGCGAGGAAATCCAGGCGAGGGCGAAAGTGGCCATTGTCGGTGTGACGGTGGTACGGGAGCTTTTCGGTAGTACCAATCCTATCGGCAGGACCATCAAGATCAACAGGATAAATTTCACCATTATCGGCATCGCTCCCGCCAAGGGATTTTCCGGCCCGAGGGACGAGGATGACATGGTTATGGTTCCCGTCACCACAGCGATGTACCGGGTGCTCGGGAAAGACTATCTTTCCACCATATATGCCGAAGTATCGAATCCGGCATCTATGCAGCAGGCAAAATCCGCGATCGATGCGCTCATCAGGAAAAACCATCATCTGAAGGCCGACGATGAATCGTTCAACATCAGGGATATGACCGAAATCCAGCAGATGCTCACCAGCACGACCCAGACCATGAGCATGCTGCTTGGCGCCATTGCCGCCATATCGCTCGTTGTCGGCGGTATCGGCATCATGAACATCATGCTTGTTTCCGTTACGGAACGCACTCGGGAGATCGGTTTGCGCAAGTCACTGGGGGCCCGGAAAAGCGACATCATGCTGCAGTTCCTTGTCGAATCGGTCAGCATGACGATTAGCGGGGGTATTATCGGGATTCTCATCGGCATAGGCATGTCCCTGCTTCTCTCTTATTTTGCAGGCTGGGCGGTGCAGACGTCGATCTATTCCATCCTGCTCGCCAGCGTTTTTTCCGTCATGACCGGCCTGTTCTTCGGGCTCTGGCCTGCGCGCAAGGCTGCAGAGCTCAAACCTGTGGAAGCGCTCCGTTATGAATAGCAGTTCGCATTGATCATTTGCCGTTTCCGGTTACAGTAATTCATGCGCCATTCATGCGGATCAGTGTTGCCTGCGATTTGTGCCGATTAACTTCTGTTCAACAGAAAAGGGCGTCCCGATGATAAGGCTTTCCGAACTGCTCGTTATCGTTGCATTCGCTCTGTTCCTCGCTGGTGCGGCCCGTTCTTTCAGAACAGAAGGGGACCGCTATGCCCGCCTGGTCATGTTTATTGCGGTCTTGCTCGACATGCTGGCTGCATTCCTTCCGGCGATTGGTCTCCAGACGCCAATACCGCTCGCTCCAGAGCGGAAGCCGCTTGTCGGCCTTGCTGTCCTCGCGGGTGTATTCGTCTGGGTGCTTTCCGGCACGCTTCTGGTCATCTACTCTCCGAAACGTCTTGGCTGGTACCATGCGCTTGTGCTTGCCACTGAAATAGTCTGGTTCATCGATATCATGATGTTCCTGTACGGCGCCTATGGCAGCATCAGGTTATGAGCTGCTCCGGTTTTTTGCTCATACCGTTCTTATGTCGATTTTTCCTTTTTCCCGGACACCGGATTGCGATCTGTCGTATTTTCAGCCATCAGAGACCGGTTCACCTGTCTCTGATGAGTCCCTGAAAGTTGCCTGCCCGGGTCTGCAGTCAGGCTCCGATATGAAAAAGAGAGATCAAGCAGTATTTCCTGGTTTGTAACTTGTTTAATTTCATTCTGTTGAAAAATAGTTCGATAAAAGTGATTTTTTTATGCAAGATTTCCGGAATAACGCCGTCCCATATTATTGAACACCGTTATCTGGTTGGTTGTGTGTGATCAATAATGATCGGTGGTTTCAACAGCGTGCCGGTTTATCATGTATTGAAGGTTGTTGACAAGGAACGAAACGATGATTGATGTGTGAATGGTTTGATCCGGAAGTGTTGTTGAACTTGACAGCCGGGAAGAGAAAATCTTCCCGGCTTTTTTTTTACGCATACAATTAAAAAATACAGTATATATGTTAAAAATTATGCGTATTATTTGCGACACAGAGACAATTATGACCATAGAGCATGCAAAGGCGTTTCTGCAGGATCTGGCCAGAAATGAAGCGTTGAAGCTGAGGTTCCTGTCATGCCCATCAGCGACGAACGTATGAAGATCGCAAAAGAAACAGGCTTCGAGTTTGTTGCCGAAGAGCTCAGCGATGCCCGCTCACCGTTGTTCGATGAAGAGCTCGATGCAGTATCAGGAGGGGGAGTGCGGTTGCGGTTTTACCTGTGAAAAGGAAGCCCGGGCTTATTGATTTGCCTGTCTGCCTGAATGGCGGCGGTGGAAATATTGAGGAGTATTCCGGTTCACTCAGTTGTTTCGAACCGTCGTTCTTTTTTACAGATCAGCAGAGGGAGCATTCTGGTATTCCCTGCAGAACAGAAATGCAATATTGACTACCAATGGCTGATATTCGGCATCTGCGGCAATCATTGTTTGATGCCATGCGGACATGGAACCGGAATGAACCCCGGTTAAGGAGCACATTCGGATACATCCCAAATGGAGAGAATGCTGGTATCGTTTTTCGGTTGAATACGCTTTAATAATTTCCGTAAAATACGTTAATATATTGATCATCATCAACTTATATAACAAGGAAGACGGTCATGTCAATTGATCAGGCGAAAGCGTTTATCATGGAATTGGAAAGGAATGAAAAACTGAAACAGGAGTTTATTTCCTGCTCCACTCCCGAAGAAAGAATGAACTACGCAAAGGAGTCGGGGTTCGATTTTACAGCCGATGAGTTTGCGGAGATGCGCACCGAGTTATTCGAATCGGAGCTCGATGGAGTATCCGGAGGTAACTGCTGTATGCAATCATGCGAATCGGAATCGGGCATGTGCGGGTTCGACGGGTAATACGTTCTCTCGGATAACAGGTTTGCTCACACCGATAAAGGATTCTTGAAAAAAGAAAGTATCGGGGCTCATCTCTGACAGTAGTTATCTGGTGTGTTTACCGCTATCTGACGCTTGAGACAGCCTTGCATGCAAGGCCGTTGCTGAAGCAAATCTCTTTCAGGGAATGTTCCGGAGAATGAATTGCGTGATTGCGCTGCAGCGCTGCGCATCGGTACCAGGTTCAATGCATGGTTCCGGCATCTTGATCTGCATGCTTAAAACCGGGATTTATTTTTGGAAGATCACTATTCTCATCTGTACTTGTCGAGAAATTCGCGCTGCCAATGACATTCCATCATGAATGATAATCAGACGCTGCATTGTTTTTCCTTGGATCAGCAGGCTTATGTCATCAATACAGCCACAATGATCGCGTCCCGCATCAGCCGGGAGAGCGCGTCATATCTGCGTGGTGATTTGGGCATACCTCGCGGGGCCCTTTCAGAACAAGCGAAGTGTGAACTCGAGTCTCTTCATTTCCGGAAAAATAACAGTGAAGAGAAACCGGATACCCGGCCATTGAGCGGGAATGACGCGGATGGAAAAACTCCGGATGAGGCAGGAGGTGATGGCCGAATTGCGTGTATTGCGCTTTTTGTCACGCAGCAGTGCAATCTTCGATGCCGTTACTGTTATGGTGGCGGGGGAGAGTACGGCAATCCGGGTGTTATGGATGAATCAACGGCATTGACGGCTGTGGATTGGCTTTTAGACCGATGCGGACCGCTCGAGGGCAGGATTTCTTTTTTTGGAGGAGAGCCGTTCCTCAATTTTCCCCTCATGAAAAAAGTTGCCGCTTATGCCCGTGAGCAGGCAGAAAAACGAGGTGTCAGGATTGGCTTCTCGGCAAATACCAATCTTACGCTGCTCGATCAGCAGAAGCTTGATTTCATTCGCGACTTCGATGTGATGATCATAGCGAGCTTCGATGGTCCGAAATCGCTGTTTGATACGTTGCGGCCCGCCCTGGATGGCAAATCTTCGTATGACAGGGCTATAACGATGCTGCCCGAACTTATTGCTGAACGGGGAAAAAAAGTTAACGCCCGTGCGACTCTCGTTCCGGCTTCAGACCCTTCCGAAGTGCAGGAGGCCATAAACGATATGGGCTTTAAGCGCTCACACATGGTCCGTGCGTCCCGCTCACCATATGCAGGCATTGCCGACAGAAATGGAGACGAGGCTTTCGTTGAAAAGCACCTTTCCTATACCTGGTCAGCCGTTTGCAGGTTTCTTGCCGAACTGAAAGAAAGGGATCGGTCTCAAATCAATCGACTTGCGAAATCAATCGGCATCCCTCTTCCGACCAGAGATGGTTTTCTTTCCGGGAACCGTATGTTCATGGGAAGGAGAAAATATAAATGCGGCATTGGCCGGACCTATGTTGCTGTTTCGATTACGGGTGATATCTATCCATGTCATCGTTTTGCCGGCCAGGAAAAGTACCGGATCGGCAGTATTTTCGACGGCATGCCGTTAAAAATGGATTATTGCATCTCACCCGTCGATGCTGTTGCAGAGTGCAGCAAATGCTGGACCCGGTTCATGTGCGGCGGAGGATGTCTTCATGAGCATGCCGGAGAAACGGGTGATGTCCGCATTCCGTCCTTGCTGCTGTGCGATTATGAAAAAAGAAGGAATGAAATGCGCATCGCGCTCTGGTGCAGTATTTCCAGGGAGGATTACAAATGGCTGGAGGAGTGTGGTGTCGTAGCAGCAGATTTGTGCCTGCTCGATTTCGGATAACTGACAAATATTGCAGTTCAAGATGAATTCCTGCCATAGCCCTGAACACTTCGAGTTCCGGGGACGCGATTTCTCTCTGAGTTATGTTCATGGTGGCCGTGATGCTGAACCTGCGCTGCGGTTGCGCCATAAGGTCTATTACCGGGAACACCTCGGACAGAGCCTGCCGGAAGGTATCGACAGGGACAAGTACGATCGGCAATGCTGGCATCTGCTTGTCAGGGACAACTGTTCAGGCAGGCTCGTCGGCACCTGCAGGATCAATACCGGAGGACCATGCGGTTATTATTCGGCTGAGGAATTCATGATCGGTGCAATGCTTGAAACCGAAGGAAAAAAGTTCGAGCTCGGCAGGATGTGCATTGATCCTGATTTCCGGAACGGAGCGGTATTCCATCTTCTTATTCTCGGAATCCTGAACTTTGCCGGCATGACGGGAACCCGGCAGATTTTCGGTTGTTGCAGTATCCCCGGATCTTTGGGCAAAGAGACCATAGGTTGTTGTGTGAACCGTCTTAAAGGCAATTATGCGTTATCCGGTATTCCGGGAATCGAACCCCTCGTTTCAGCCGATGTTCCCCTATTGCCTGGGAATATCGAGCAAGAGAACAAGGCCTGGAAATACATTCAGCGGAACTGCCACACCCCGCTGCCTTTCTATCTGCTTCTTGGGGCAAAAGCCGCCCCTATGCCTTTCTACGATCATCTGTTCCGGACGTATGATTTTTTTGTTTTTCTCGGCATGGCCGAAATGACGGCTTTCGGACGAAAAATGATGGATTCGGCAATCATGATGTCAAACGCATCACCATCGCCGGTTACTACCGAAGGGTCAAAAACCACAGCGTTTTCATGAGTTTTCATCTGTTCACCCATAACGGCGATACGTTCGCCTTCCATCCTGTCACCCTGCAGTCGGAACGCCTTCGACCGGAAGGAAGCGCTTCCCGCTGGCCTTCGG
>JAAXXI010000052.1 GCA_013334565.1 Chlorobiaceae bacterium | reverse complement strand
TCGGTTTTGAGCTTGCCGATGCCGTGTTCCGCGGAGATCGTGCCGCCCAGTTCAAGCGTTTTCGCGACGAATTTCCGGTAAATGGCCTTCGCCTCGAGGAACTCGTCGTGGTTGCGGGGCAGGATGTTCAGGTGCACATGCGCGTTGCCTATATGACCGAAAACAATATAGACAAAGCCGTGTTGTTCGCAAGAGGTGCGGTAATAATCGAACAGCTCCCGGAAACGCTCGTCCGGCACGGCCATGTCGGTGCTGATTTTACTCTCCTGCTGCCTGCTGAGCCATTCGTTCACGAGCAGGGGGAGGGAGTGCCTGAACTCCCTGAGCTTCATCTGCTCCTCCCGGTCGAGGGCCATCCAGGAGTCGTCGGCCATGGCGCCGCATTCTTCCATGAGCCCGAACAGCGTTTCAATGCATCGTTCCTCGTTATCCGCCGACGTTTCAAGTTCCAGGAAAACAGCGCCTTTCGATGTTTCAGGAACCTCGGGATATTTTTGCGCAAGAAAGCGGAGCGAATATTCGTCGAAGAACTCGATCGCCCTCGGTGCAAGGCCGTTTTCGGGCCTCTTCAGCAGGGCGGTGAAGCGGAACAGGTCGTCTGTGTCCGCGAAATGCACCAGGCAGGACACGATCGAAAAGGGAAGGGGGAGGAGCATGAGATCGGCTTCGGCAATGACGCCGAGCGTGCCTTCAGAACCGATGAACAGGTCTATCAGGTCCATGTTTTCCCGCGAAAAATAGCCTGCGTTGTGCTTCGATGTTTCCGGCATGTGGTACATGGGCCTCCGGAATTCGAGGTGTCCCGCGAACGGAAGGTCCAGGCTGAAATTTCCATGCACGTCGGCGAAATACCGGCCCCTCGGCAGGTCGAGGAGGTCGCCGGATGGCAGGACAACGAGTATTCGTGATACATGGTCCCTGGTGGGGCCGTATTTGTATGTCCTTGCACCGGAAGAGTTGTTGGCTATCGTGCTTCCGATGAAACAGAGCTTTTCGGTCGGGTCCGGCGGATAGAGCCACCCCAGCGCCTCGGTTTTCTTCTGGATATCTTCGAGAAGGGCGCCTGCCTGGACGGTGATGAGGGCGCTCCCGGGCCCTGTCCGGCGGATTTCCCCGATATTGCGGAGCTTTTCGAGGGAGATGACATAATCACCCATGGGGATCCTTCCCCCTGTTGTTCCCGTGCCGTTGCCGGCGACGGTGAACCGGCGTTTTTCGGAGGGAGCTTCGCGCAGCAGCAGGGAGATCTCTTCGACCGTTTCAGGGAAAAAGGCCCCCGGAGTGTGGCCGGTTTTCAGGTTGCTGGTGTCTTCCAGGAAGCCTTTCAGGGATGCCTGGTCGTCCTTGTAGATCATTCCGGTGCTTCCTCCGTTTTGCCGGGGGTGTTTCCGGCGGGAGGCAATGCGGCATCCGGCCCGGGATCGGGTTTTGGTGCTGCAGGTTTCTTCGGAGGCTTGGGTGCCGCAGGTTTCATGTCGACCGATGTCGCTGCTGTGACCGGTTTTGGTGAAGTGACCGGTTTTGCAACTGCGGCAGGTTTTACTGCAGTGCCCGGTGTCGCTGCTGCTGCAGGCTTTGCAGTTGTGGCCGGAGTTCCGGGTTTTGCCGGAAGGGAAATGCTGTTGCGGAGGCTGTCGGACTTCGGGGATACCGATGTCGCAGCCGCTGTTGAATCAGCTCCGGGCGGTACCGGCGGCTGGTCGCCGATGAGGTAATACTTGATCAGCTCGCGGGCGATAGGCGCTGAAATGGCACCGCCGAAACCGGCGTTTTCAACGAGTACGGCAAGGGCGATTTTCGGGTTTTCAGCCGGTGCATAGGCGATGAACCAGGCATGGTCCCTGCCGTGCGGGTTCTGTGCCGTTCCGGTCTTGCCCGCGACGACGATGCCGGGGACTTTCGCAAGGGTGCCGGTTCCGTGATCGACTACCCCGGCCATACCGGCATGGAGCAGGTCGAACGTGGACTGGGAGACCGGGAGGTTCCGTCTTGCATAGGAGAAGGGTATGTAGCGGCCTGATTCCGCATCCCTGTACCCGTTCACGATATGGGGCTGCAGGAGCGTTCCCCTGTTCCCTATTGCGGCGGCATAGACAGCGAGCTGCATGGGGGTGGTGTTGACCTCGCCCTGGCCGATGCCGAGGCTGACGAGGTACCCTTTGGTCCACCGGTCCTTTCCGTAGCGTTTGTCGTAATACTCGGTCGAAGGAAGGATCCCTGCCCGTTCATTGGGCAGATCGATCCCTGTTTTCTGCCCGAAGCCATACATCCGGCCGTACTTCGTCCAGTTGTCGAACCCGATGTTGAATATGAGGCCGTAGAAATAGACGTTGGAAGAGACCGAAATCGCTTCCTGCATATCGACAGCGCCGTGCCCTCTTCCTTCGTTGCTGAGGAAGCGCCTGTTTCCGAAGACAAAGACGCCGGTATCGTTGATTTTCTTTTTCGGGTCAATGGTCTTCTCTTCGAGAGCTGCCGTGGCAGAAACCATCTTGAACGTCGAACCGGGGGGATATGCTGCCTGTACCGCCCGGTCGATCAGCGGTTTCATGGGAGAGGTGACGATCTCGTTCCATCCTTCTCGGTCTGTCGATCCGTTGAAAATATCGAGGCTGAAATCAGGGGCGCTTGCAAGGGCGAGTATTCCGCCGGTCGCGGGGTCGATGGCCACGACGGCCCCGGATTTTCCTGTTTTCCGCAGGAGCTGTTCCGCACGCCTCTGCAGACCCTCGTCAATCGAAAGGTAGAGGTCGTCCCCTTTGACGGAGGGAATATCGTTCTTGCCGTCGTTGTATTTTCCGGCATATTTGCCGAACGGAGTGACCATTTCGTACTGGACACCCTTGATGCCTCTCAGGCGTTCTTCATAGGTTTTTTCCAGTCCGCTGAAGCCGATCTGGTCGTTGGCGATATACCCCTGTTCAACAAGTTCCTCGAGCTGGTTTTTGGGTATGGAACGGCAATACCCGAACAGGTGCGACCCGTTGAGCGAGTCTGCGTACTTCCTTTTGTTGTCGGTCTCGACCAGCACTCCGGGAAGCTGCCAGAGGTTTTCACTCAACCGGGCTACCGCAACCGGGTTCAGGTTGAAGGTTACTGCCACCGGAGCGAAGCGGTTGTATGCGATTCCCTTCTTTATCCTGTCTTTCAGCTCTTCCTCGCTCATTTCGATAAGTTTCGCAAGGTAGGGGAGGTGTTCTATATGGAATTCGTCGGGAATGATCATGACCGTGTAGAGCGGCTGGTTATCGACCATGACCTTGCCGTTCCGGTCGATCATGCGCCCCCTTGGCGGTTCGACCCAGATCCTCCTGATGCTGTTGATTGCGGAAAGCGAGCCCAGTTTCTGGAAATCGATGACCTGCAGATAGAACAGACGGCCGAGCAGCACGGAGAAGATGGCCAGAACGAAATATGATACAAGAGCGGTGCTTCGCTGAAGCTTGTCCATCGATTCAGTCCAGAAGAGATTTTTTCAGAAACACCAGGTTGGCCAGGAAGGCAAGGATGACGGTCAACAGGGTTTTGAGCAGTCCGAGAACGGCGATGCGGATGATCGGGGAGAATCCCATCGGGTCGTAGACGGCGGACATGATGGCGCCGGAAGCGATGCCGGATCCGATGATTGCCATATAGATGCGGCGGTTTTTCTGTTTTGTCGTCGAATGGCTGTTTTCGGGGATGTTGAAGAAGCCTGCGATGAACCCTTCAACCGTTTTGGAAAGCATCATCCAGCCGATCAGCATGCCGGTGTTCTCGGAAAATATGCCCAGGACGATGCCTGCTGCGAATCCGAAGGTCGTGCTTGCCCTCTGGCTCAGCGTAACCCCGGTGAGGGCGATGAAAATGGTGACTGCATCAGGGGTCACGTTGAACACCCTGAGGTAGGAAAGACCGAAAACCTGGACCAGCAGGACGATGCAGAACAGTATGATGAGCGTTGGTATGTTTCTTGTCACAACTCGTTTCCTCTATGATATTTATTGCATTTCATCGTTTTTGGTTCCGGCGGTCGGCTGGAGTACCTGTATTTTTTCGGGTTCTATCCTCAACGGAGCGACAAGCACGTGGGTGAGGGTCGAGAAATCGACGGCGAGCTTCACCTGGGCATCGTAGAACAGTTTGTCGGGTTTCAGGCTGATCACCCTTCCCACCGGTATGCCGGGGGTGGAAAAGGTGCTGAAATCAGAAGTGCTCATCAATTCATTGATTTTGACGGGACTGCTGATCGGGATATGCTCGAGTTGTGCGATGTCCTCGCGTCCGCCGCTCCAGCTGAGGATTCCCATGGTGTTTGTCGTATTGGACGTGACAATGACCTTGAAGTCATTATGGATGAGCGGCAACACTTTCGAATAGTGCGCCGACACATAGGTGATCCTTCCGACAAGCCCTTCGGGAGTGAGCACGGTCATGTTCGGCCTGATACCCTGGTTGCGCCCGGCATCGATGAGCAGCATGTTTTCGCGATCGCTGAACTTTCGCCCGACGACCTTCGCCATGATGTATTTCGAAGCACTGATGGTGGTATCGGCGAGGATTTTTTTCCGGTTCGCCGCGTCGTTGAATGCAGATTCAAGCGAAATGACTTTTGAAACAAGGGTCGCATTTATTTTCATCAGTCGTTCGTTTTCATCATGCATCCTGAAAAATTCCCCTATGCCGGTAACTTTTTCCGAAAAGAACGCACTGATTTCGATACTTCCGGAACGGAGCGCATTGAGGGTGTCTTCGCCCTGGAGCCTTATGAAAAGCACCGAAATAGCGCAGTAGAGGACAAAAAGGAGATAGGTGTTGTGTTTGATGAAAAAAGAAAAATATTTCTTCAGTTTATCGACTTCCATGTTGAACGTTTATGCGGTTCTTGTTCAGCAAAAAAAGGTCCGGGAAATCTTTGTCCATCGCGCAGTCTCGGTTGATCCAGATTCCAGGCAGATATCCTGTTCCGGGGAAATTCGGGACGGGTCCCCGCTTTCAGGCGGCTGATTTGCCCGACTCATAATTTTTCTTAGATTTTCCTCAACGGTCGAAAGGCAAAAACAGCCCAATGCATCAAGTGCAAAAGTATGACACAAAACATAAATATAACAGATAAATTTGTTGTTGTTGGCGACAGAGTTCTGATCAAACCGAAATCTTTCGACGAAAGAACGAAATCCGGCATTTATCTTCCTCCGGGAGTACAGGAAAAAGAGAAAGTCCAGAGCGGTTATGTCATCAAAACCGGACCGGGATACCCTGTCGGCCCGCCACCGGAAAGCGACGAACCCTGGAAGGAACGGGTTGCAACGGCACAGTACATACCGCTCCAGGCAAAAGTCGGCGATCTTGCCATCTTCATCCAGAACAGTTCCTTCGAGATCGAGTATGAGGAAGAACGTTACATTATCGTTCCGAACTCGGCGATCCTCCTGCTCATCAGGGAAGATGACGATCTCGATTATTACCTGAAGTGAACATGAATGTTTTAACCTTGTCCGCAAGAGTGACCCCTGCCCGGTTTGTCAGTTCCGCCATATTATAGAAACCCTGTAGTAGCAATCACGCCATGACCACCAATATCCCGACCGGAAGCACCATTCCGGAGAACCTGTCGCATGAGGAACTTGTTTCGAGGATCCGTTCGCTCAAGAAAGAGATGAACGCCCTGATTCTCGCACATTACTATACCCTTCCCGAAATCCAGCAGGTCGCCGATATTGTCGGTGACAGTCTCGCCCTTGCCCGGGCGGCGGAGAAAAACGATGCCGATGTGATCGTTTTCGCCGGGGTATACTTCATGGCGGAAACAGCCAAAATCATCAATCCGTCCAAGCTGGTGCTCATGCCGGACGAATATGCCGGATGTCCCCTTGCCGACAGCTGCCCGACGGATGATTTCCGAGCTTTCCGTGAACGCCATCCGGGAGCGGTCGTGATAACCTACATCAATTCGTCCGCTGAAATCAAGGCGCTTTCCGATATCACCTGCACCTCTTCCAACGCCGAGCATATCGTCCGGCAGATTCCCGCCGACCGCCAGATCATTTTCGGTCCCGACCGGAACCTCGGCGCCTATATTGCTAAGCAGACCGGCAGGGAGATGATCCTCTGGCAGGGTTACTGCTACGTCCACGACGCTTTCGGTGAGGGTCCGATACTTGATGCCTGCAGGCAGCACCCAGGAGCGGAGCTGATCGCCCACCCGGAATGCAGGGAGGAAGTGCTCAGGCATGCCGCTTTCGTAGGGTCCACCCAGAAAATGCTGGATTACACGGTTACAAGCCCTTGCCGGAGCTTCATTGTCGCCACCGAACCGGGTATCATTTACGAAATGCAGAAGCGCTCGCCCGGAAAAACCTTCATTCCGGCGCCGAAAGATCCCGACAATCCCCGCAGCGTCTGCAAGCAGATGAAGCAGAACACCCTCGATAAACTTTACCGGTGCATGGTGGAGCGCAAGCCCGAAATCGTTGTCGGGGAAGATCTTCGCCTTGCCGCCCTGGGATCGATCCGGCGCATGCTCGAGATGTCTCCGTCCTGAAGAGATAACCCGTTATTTCGGTTGACATTTCGGTTGAAAAGGTTTGTATCTTTCCTGTGCAAAAAACTTTTTCATTTCCGGGTCACGCCCGTAACACGGTACCTGTAAACGCAGGAGGCAGCAATGAAGGGGATATCGAAAGCACTTTCGTCCATTCCGGCTATTTTCACGTTTCTTCTCTCATCGGTCCAGGCATACGGCTGGCATGACCAGACCCATCTCTCTGTGGCACAGGCGGCGGGGTTCGACCGCTGGTACAGCGCCGCCGCTCCGGATGTCGCAAAATCCAAGGAGCAGTTCCGTCCTGCAGAGGAAAAAAACCACTATTTCAACAACAACGCGGGAGCGAAGGTAACTGCCGGGATGGTGATGGAACAGGCTGCTCGCTACAATGCGCCCGATGATGTCGAAGGCCACCTCTACGGCGCGATCATCGGTTCGGTGCGTGATTACCGTGCCCTGAAAGCGACCGGCAAATATGCCGATTATCCCCTGGTGTTCTGCGCCCATTATGCGGGCGATCTTTCCATGCCCCTGCACAATACCGCCTACGATGATTTCAACAAGGCGCGCCATTCGGTGAACGACGGTGTGATCGAGCGGAACGCGCTGAACAATATCGGTTATATCCAGCGGAACATGTATCAGATCCGCATCGAGAACGACGATGACCTCGCGCGCGAAATCGCACGGGTCGCCGAACTCAGCCGTCGGCTCGGAGCCCTTATCCGGAAGGAAAACAGGGACATGACCCAGGATGAGGCTTATACCCAGGTTATCCACAGCGCTTCGCTTTTCAGGGCAATCCTCGTCTATGTCGGAAAAAACCCTGTGTGAGCGCAGGCAAAGCAAGAGGAAAAAACAGATGTTGGCAAACGGGCACGGGGAGCTTATCGATAAGGGCGTGGGGTTCTGGAACCGCTGGAGAAAAGAGCATCAGGACACCATCCCTGAGCTCGAAGGATTGAGCCTCCAGGGCAGGGACCTCAGGGATGCGGACCTGCGTGGGGCGAAATTGTTTACAGCCGTGCTCGCAGGTGCCGACTTGCGCGGCGCGGACCTCAGCGGTGCGGACCTGAGGGGTGCCGATCTGGCTGGGGCCGACTTTGGAGGGGCCACCCTGAGCAGGTGTTCGATCGACGCCTCGACGAAATATGAGGGGGTCAGGGGATGCGAGCTTGGCGTCAACGGCTTTTATTCCGCCGATACGGATTCGGCGGCGCTCATGCGCATCGATCCTCCCGGCAACACCATGCAGGGGGCCAACGTCGATGCCGTGCTCGAGAGCCTCAAGCATGCCCGCAAACTGCATACCTTTTCGCTTGTCCTGTCGGGGATCGCGCTGCTCTTCATCATCATCAAGCCTACATCGGTAACCCTGCCGTACCTGGCAGGCTCCTTCAAATTCGACGACCTGAGCTATGCATTCCTCGCGACCTTCCTGTCGAGCGGCCTGCTCTCCCTCGTCTCCATTTTTCTCGATTCCGCCCTGCAGGGTGCCCGTTACCTCAATGACCGCCGCGCAGCGGTGCTCGTCGGTCATTTTCCGTGGCTCATGTCGAAATACGAGCACGATCCGCTTCTCAAAAAGCAATCGAAGATCATGCGCTTTTTCCTCAGCTTCCACCCGGTAATCTATTTTTACTTTTTCGTGAAATGGGACGCGCTGTTCATCGGTGACTGGGAAGAGGTGATCAGGTACTACAGGGAACTTCCGGTATTTCTCGGAGAACTCCTGATGCCTCTCTTCTATGTCATCCTCCTGAGGCTCAGCCTGAACATTTTCAGGATTTCCGAAGGCTTCCAGAAACCCGTTCTGTTCGATACACAGACAGAGCTGGGCCGCCGGACCGAAATGGAGAGGCTCGCCGAAGCGGTGGAAAAACAGGCGGCAAGGACCGGCGAGCTTGTAGAACTGGTGCGCCGGCAGGAATTGAACAACAGATGACCTTTCAATCGTTTTGACGCCATGGAGACCATTCTTCAGCTGCAACCCGCCCTCGTCTGGAAAAATTTTCATTTCCTTTCCCGCATTCCCCGCCCGTCGGGCAGGGAAGCCGAGGTACGTGAGTTCATCCGGGATTTTTCGGAAAAACTCGGGCTCGAAACACTTGTTGACGATGCCGGGAACGTCATTGTCCGCAAACCGGCGACACCCGGCATGGAAAATCGCCAGGGCATTGTCCTTCAGGCCCATCTCGATATGGTGCCCCAGAAAAACAGCGGCAAGGTCCATGATTTCTGTTGTGATCCCATCAAGACCATCGTGGAAGGGGAGTGGGTCCGTGCTGATGGAACCACCCTTGGGGCCGACAATGGCATAGGCGTTGCGGCGGCCCTTTCGGTGCTTGAATCGGGAGATCTGCGGCACGGCCCGATCGAGGTCCTGCTGACGGTCGATGAGGAAAGCGGCATGAGCGGAGCGTCGGGCCTTCAGCCGGGCGTTCTGCGCGGTGATATCCTCATGAACCTCGATTCCGAAGATGAAGGGGAGCTTTTTACAGGGTGCGCCGGAGCGGTGAACGCCGCTTTTTCCTTTCCCTTCGTTCCCGAAACCCTTCCATACGGCTACCATGGCTTCAGGTTGGCTGTCACGGGATTGAAAGGCGGACACAGCGGCATGGATATCAACCTGGGCAGAGGCAATGCCAACAAGGTCATGAACCGCATTCTCCACCAGGCGCACCTGCGCCACGGCATCAGGCTTGCGTCGATTGACGGCGGCAGCCTGCGCAATGCCATTCCGAGGGAAGCCTTTGCCGATGTCGCAGTCCTTCGGGAAAAGGCCGAAGCTTTTCCCGAAGATGTGAGGTCGCTCGGGGAAACGATAAAAAACGAGCTTTTCTCTGCAGACCCCGGTTTGACCATTGATGTTGCACCTTCCGTGATTCCTGATGCCGTTATTGATGAGAACACGTTTTCGCGGCTGCTCAAGGCGCTGCATGCCTGTCCTGACGGGGTGATGCGCATGAGCGCCGACATGCAGGGGCTCGTGGAAACGTCGAACAACCTGGCCATCGTGAAATCCCGGCCGGGAGAGATTGCCGTCGAATGCCTCTTGAGAAGTTCGGTCGATTCTTCGCGCGACGACCTGCAGCTGGCGATGCAGTGCCTTTTCGACCTGGCAGGAGCCTCATGCTCATTCAGTGGAGGTTATCCCGGCTGGAAACCGGACCGCGGTTCGACAATCCTGAAAACCATGCGGGAGGTGTATGAAAAGACCTTCGGTGAAAGCGCCAGGGTCAGCGCGGTCCATGCAGGGCTTGAATGCGGCCTGATAGGCGCCGCCTATCCCCGGCTCGACATGATCTCGTTCGGTCCCACCATTCGTCATCCCCACTCACCAGGGGAAAAAGTCCATATCGGTTCGGTCGCCAGGTTCTGGAAGTTCCTTGTCGAAACTCTGGAGAATATCCCTGTCGGGGGGGGGGGGAGTGCTGAGGGCAGAGGACTGAGGACTGAGGACTGAGGACTGAGGACTGAGGACTGAGGACTGAGGACTGAGGACTGAGGACTGGGAAGTGGATAGTGGGAAGTGAGAATTTCGATAAATAATTCTATCTTTCACGATGTCTTACAAAGCCCTCCCTTTTTATTTGCTGTGCGGTTAAGTACATAAAAAATAATACTATATAAAATTTTCTAATTCTGAGGCCCCATGAAAATATCCCGTTTGTTCACTGTCGCCGGCGAGAACGTCTATGATCGTTTCGAATACACGACCAGAAGCTCGGTGCTTCGCAATCCCGACGGTTCGAAAGTGTTCGAAATGACCGATATCGAAGTGCCGAAACACTGGTCGCAGGTGGCAGCGGACATCCTCGCCCAGAAATATTTCCGCAAAACGGGAGTTCCCCGGTTCGACGAAAAAGGCAAACCGGTTCTTGACAAGGATGGAAAACCGGTAACGGGGAGCGAGCGTTCGATCAAGGAGGTTGTCCACCGCCTTGCCGGCTGCTGGAGGGAGTGGGGAGACAAGAACGGCTATTTCGACACCCCGGAGGATGCCCAGGCGTTCTACGACGAAGTTGCCTTCATGATCATCAGGCAGATGGGTGCCCCGAATTCGCCGCAGTGGTTCAATACGGGCCTCAATTTCGCATATGGCATTACCGGTCCTGCTCAGGGCCATTACCATGTCGATCCGCTCACGAGGGAAGTGAAGGAATCCGAAGACGCCTACAGCCGTCCTCAGGCCCATGCCTGCTTCATCCAGTCGATCAAGGACGATCTGGTCAACGAAGGTGGGATTTTCGACCTCGCCATCCGTGAGGCCCGCGTGTTCAAATTCGGCAGCGGTTCTGGTACGAACTATTCGAACCTCCGTTCGGCCGGCGAGAAACTCAGCGGCGGCGGCAGTTCTTCCGGCCTGATGAGTTTCCTCAAGATATTCGATTCGGCGGCAGGCGCGATCAAGTCCGGCGGAACGACACGCCGTGCAGCCAAGATGGTGATTATCGACATCGACCATCCCGATGTCGAAAAATTCGTCGAGTGGAAAGCCCGTGAAGAAGATAAGGTCGCTTCTCTTGTCGCGGGTTCGAGGATATGTTCCCGCTTCCTGCAGGCTATCATGGAAGAGGCCCTCGCGAACGGTACCGATCGCAAGGAAAACCCGAAACTGCAGAAGCTCATCCAGAACGCGCTGAGCAGGGCGGTCCCGATGAGTTATATCCTGAGGGTGCTCGCCCTTGTCGAGCAGGGATACACGACGCTCAATTTCGAAGAGTACAATTCGAATTACGAGTCCGAAGCCTACCAGACGGTAGGCGGACAGAATTCGAACAATACCGTCCGCGTGACCAACGAGTTCATGAAAGCCGTCGAGAACGACGACCTCTGGAACCTCCGCGAACGTATCACGGGCAAGATTGCAAAGGCCGTCCGGGCCCGCGACCTGTGGGAAAAGATCGTCATGAGCGCCTGGAAGTGCGCCGACCCCGGCCTGCAGTTCGACAGCACCATCAACGAATGGCATACCTGCCCGAAAAGCGGCCGCATCAATGCCAGCAACCCGTGCTCCGAGTACATGTTCCTCGACGATACGGCATGCAACCTGGCGAGCCTCAACCTTATTCATTTTATCGACGAGGCGACCGGCAAGGTGAAGATCCATGACCTCCGCCACGCGTCGAGCCTCTGGACGATCGTGCTCGAGATTTCCGTGCTGATGGCCCATTTTCCCTCGAAGGATATCGCCCGCCTGAGCTACGAGTACCGGACGCTCGGCCTCGGGTTCGCCAATCTCGGCACGGTGCTGATGGTGCTCGGCATTCCCTATGATTCGCCAAAGGCGCTTGCCCTCTCCGGGGCGATTGCCTCCATCATGACCGGACAGGCTTATGTGACCTCCGCCGAAATGGCACGCGATCTCGCTCCGTTCGACGGCTACAAGTCCAATGCAGACGACATGCTCCGGGTCATCCGCAACCATCGCCGAGCCGCCCACAATATTTCCGAAGAGGAGTACGAAGGGTTGACGGTCAAACCGCGCGGCATCGATTCTGAGTACTGTCCCCGTGAGCTGTTCGAGGCTGCAGGCCAGGTGTGGGACCAGGCGCTCGAACAGGGCGAAATCTACGGTTACCGAAACGCTCAGGTCAGCGTCATTGCACCGACCGGCACCATCGGCCTCGTCATGGACTGCGACACTACCGGCATCGAGCCCGAGTTTGCCATCGTGAAGTTCAAAAAACTCGCCGGTGGCGGCTATTTCAAGATCGTCAACCAGTCGGTTCACAAGGCGCTCGAAAAGCTCGGCTACAACGCTTCCCAGATCGACGATATCGAGCACTACTGCAAAGGGCACGGCACGCTTGCCGGTTCGCCCACCATCAACAGGCAGTGGCTCAAATCGCGCGGTTTCACCGACGACAAGATCGAAGCTGTCGAAGCGCAGCTCGAGACGGTATTCGATATCAGGTTCGCCTTCAACAAATGGATCCTTGGCGAGGAGTTCTGCAATTCGCTCGGGTTCAGCGATCAGCAGCTCAACGACCCGGATTTCGACATGCTGCAGGCGATCGGGGCGACAGCGGAAGATGCTGAAGCCGCCAACGATTACGTCTGCGGTACGATGACCATCGAAGGTGCTCCGCACCTCAGGCTCGGCGACCTTTCGGTTTTCGACTGCGCCAGCAGGTGCGGCAAGAAAGGGAAGCGCTACATCGGTCACATGGCCCATGTCCGCATGATGTCTGCCGTGCAGCCCTTCATCTCCGGGGCGATATCAAAGACCGTCAATATGCCGGGAACGGCTACCACCGGCGAAATCGGTGAGGTATACCAGTCCGCATGGCAGCATATGGTCAAGGCGATCACGATATACCGCGATGGCTCCAAGCTTTCGCAACCGCTCAACATTTCGAGTTACCAGGACCTCGACGAAGTCGTCATGCTTGGCACCGAGGAGACCCTCGATGAAACAAAGGGACCCAAAGAGGTCCAGGAACGCATTGTCGAGCGGGTATACCACCGTTCGGAGCGCAGGCACCTTCCGAAACGCCGCAAAGGCTACATCCGCGAGGCATATGTCGGAGGCCACAAGGTCTTCCTCCGCACCGGCGAATATGAGGACGGCACGCTTGGCGAAGTCTTCATCGACATGTACAAGGAGGGGGCATCTTTCAAGGGCCTGCTGAACTGCTTCGCCGTGCTTGCTTCAAAAGCGCTCCAGTACGGCATGCCGCTCGAAGAGCTTGTCGACAGCTTCACCTTCACGAGGTTCGAGCCTGCAGGTGCGGTCCAGGGGCATAATGTCATAAAGAATTCCACCTCCATCCTCGATTACGTTTTCCGTTCGATCGGGTACGATTATCTCGGTCGCAAGGATTTCGTCCATGTGAAAGCGGTTGATGAAGTGGTGGAACCCGACAGCGACACAAAGCAGAAAGCGAACGGGGTTTCGCCTGCCCAGGCGGAACTGTTCGAGCCGGAGATCGTGGCGCACGACCAGCCAGGGCTTTCGGCGGCGCGCAAAAGCCAGGTCTACCAGGCGAAAGTCCAGGGTTATACCGGTGAGCAGTGCGAAAACTGCGGTTCGATGCGCGTCAAGCAGAACGGGACCTGCAAGGTGTGCGAGGATTGCGGGATGACTACCGGGTGCTCGTGAAGTATCCCGATCGGTCTGATCGGACGGATTGGACCGATCGGACGGCATCGCTTGCGAAGTCATAAGCAAGGCCCTTGAACCGAAAATGATTCAAGGGCTTTTTCCTGACTTGTGCCAAAATTTAAAAAAGTGCTGACCAAGAAAATTAAGTTCTTGAAATTATTGCATTTATAATTTCCGAGTTTCTCAGTATTGGCACTAATGCTATTTTCTTCCCATGCGTGGGG
>JAAXXI010000051.1 GCA_013334565.1 Chlorobiaceae bacterium | reverse complement strand
AGACCCGGTCAACGCAGGCAAATTCGCCAACGATGGAGAGCGCGCGATCGATCGCACTGTCGAGCTCCCCGCTCGGTTTGTTGACAAAACCGATGGCAAGGTCCATGAGGACGAGCTGCAGGGCTGAACGTTTCCTGAGTTCCTCCTGCTCCATCTTTCTTCCGGTGATGTCGCTGTGCGATCCGGCCATGCGGTAAGCTTCGCCGTTTTCGTCACGCAGGGCCTCCCCTTTTGCGAGGATCCAGAGATAGTTGCCCTTGCGGTGCCGCAATCGGAACTCGATGCTGAAAGAGTTGATTTCGTTTTTCAGATATCGGGCAAGGTAGCTTTCGTAAACCGGCTGGTCCTCGGGATGGATACGATCTTCGAACGTGGCATAGTTGTTCGGCAGTTCGTAATCCTCGTATCCGACCATCCTCTTCCAGATGGGGGAAAGGTAGAGCGAATTGTCAAGGATGTTCCAGTCCCAGATCCCGTCGTTGCTTCCGCTCACGGCAAGCATATACTGCTCCCTGCTCAGGATAAGCTCCTTCTCCCTCCGCCTGATGTTCCGGTCCGTCCTGCTGAGCACGACAAAGACGAAACCAAGCATCACCGTAAAAACCACGATGATCGATATCCCCGAGATCGAAAGGAAGCGGGTTACCGCATTCTTGTCGGAAGAGATATCCTGGATGAGAAGAATGGACCCAACCATATTGCCGGAAGCATCCAGAAGAGGCTTTGAGGTCGCATGCCAGGGCCGGTCCTCCCATTTGACGTCTATCCCATTGAAGGCGGTATCGGAAGAGAGCGCCGCATTGAATTCTCGGGGAAATATCCCGAACGATGAGTAGACCAGGACATCGTTCGTAAACCTTTCCCATTTCGCGTCTCTCTTGAAAAGGCGCATCCCCTCTTCCCAGCGGTCTTTCTGGAGGTACTTCTTGTTGATGAACACCGCCACCCCGTTTCCAGAATCGAGATGGATCCCGTTGAGAATGCTTTCGATTTCACGACCAAGCTCGATATAACCGATCAGTTTGCCTCCATCGATGACGGGCTCGACCACCCGAAGGGTAAACGTGCCCAAGGGTCCGAGTTCCATGCCGCTTGACAGGGTTCCCGTCCGTTCCGACTCCCGCATGGTGTATCGGTTGATCGTGTCGCCTTTCCGGTTAGGATCGTGGACCCGGAGAATGCAGGTGCGGGATGGATCGATAAAATAGAAATGGGTAACCCCGTAATTCACCCGGTATTTCCTGTAGAGGTTCAGGGTAAGGTTGTAGAGGCGATCGTGGTTTTTATCGCGTAAAGCTCCGACGATTTCCTTGTCGCGGCTGATCGCGTCTATGGCAAGCGCGAGACCGTCCCGGGATATTTCTATGCTTTTACGGAACTCACCGGCGATGTCCTCATCGTTATCCCTGATGGTCTGATCGATCTGCTTCTGCTGCTGCCACCAGAGCAACAGGCCGAACGATATCACCATCGCCGATATCAGGATTACAAGCGGGGCCATGAGGCGCTGGAGCACCGGACCTGAATTTTCCTTCGAGCGCCGGGAAGCGAAATAAACACTGCAAAGGACAATCAGGCTCACAAGCATGAGACCTATAGTGAATGCCGAACGCCCGGCAATCTCCCATCCCCATGCGGACGCATCGACGTCCATGCCGATCACGGCGACCACTTTCCCTGACTGGCTGTCGAAAAGAGGCACAAACCCGCTCACCCAGGTACCCCAGCGATCGGGCACCGGACCTTCAGTATCCGGCCGCCTCGAATTGAAGACCATCTTCAGAATATCGGTCGCTTCGTTGTAAACCTGGCCGGGAGGTGATGATTCGGATGAACTTGCCGGTTCAGAATCAGCGTAAAAAAATATTTCCCCTTTACTGTTCTTGCCGAGGAGATACACGAAACGACAGTCCGCCAGGGCAGTCCGTGTTTTGAAAAGCTGATCCTTGATGGAGCGGTAGGAAGGGTTGGAGAGGTCTGCATCGGAACCTTCAAGCTCTTTGAGCTTATCCTGGTCGATACCCTGGGCGGCAATAAGAACTTCACGAAGCAGCTGGTCCCGCATCTGTCTGTCGGCGAGCACTACCCTCCACCAGGAAAAGAAAAAACCGGCAACGAACAGCAAAACCAGCGCTATTGCGGCAATATGCTTTTTTTTCATTGCTGCGGCTTCTCTCATCGCCTGTTCCCGGTTTATTGCCTGGGCCGGTAAAATTTCCTTTACGTAAACAGTGCGTCTGTCTCCAGTGCTACGACACCTCTTCAACCGCTTTTTTTGCCTTGTGAACTTCGGGGGATACTTCTCTTTACGAAGTTACCACTTTTAATTCAACAAATGAAAATAATGAGTGTTACCATCCCTTTCTCATATTTTTACCCACCGGCGGAGCCTGCTCGACTGACTCCCTGCATCGAGAACTTTCTGGATCATCAGCCCGTCGTTGAAATCAGCGGCGTCATGGATGGTTTTTTCACCCTGACGAAGCGCCTTGACTACCCTGTGGGCAAGAAAAACGAAACCGACGGCAAAAATGCCGTGGACAGCCAGTGAAGAAAGCCTGATCTTTTCCTGAAGGACCAGCTCATCCCAGGGCAGTATCGGTACGACCTGCTTCCATCGGGGTGCATCGATCAGGCTCCGCCCGCCCTTCGCATCCTCGTTCAGCACTTCCCAGAGCCGGCCGGCACCGTCCAGCCTGACGGTTTTCAGGCTGCCGACGACCTCGAAGGAAAACCAGGTATAGGCACCAACCGTCGTGACATGCAGGAGCGCCGAACTGCCGAGCGCGACCGACGAAGGCCCGAATTTCATCATCATCGCGAAATGGTCGTCCGATGTGACCGCACAGGGCTTTCCCGAACTGTCGGGCCTGAAAGGAATGCTTGTTGACAATTCACAGGAAACTTCGGCTGTTTCGCCTATCAGATACCGGTTCAGATCGACCAGATGGGAGCCGATCGCGCCAAGCGCCCCCCCTCCCCTCGACGCGTCGCACCACCATGACCATGGCAGGTCCGGCCGGGTCCTGCTGCCCAGGTTCACGACAGCTCTCGTTTCGTAGATCCTGCCGATTTCACCGCCATCGATCATCTGCTTCATGGAACGCACGGCGGGATGAAAGCGCAGCTGGTGATCGACGAGGGCAAGGGAACCCGAAGCTGCCGCAGCTTCAACCATCGATTGCGCCTCTGCGGCGTTCAGGGCGAAAGGTTTCTCACAGAGCACACCAATCCCTTTTGCAAGCGCCCCTTCGACCATTTCGGCATGAAGGTATGGAGGGGTGGTGACACAGACCAGATCGAGATCGCATTCCAGCATCCTGCGCCAGTCGGAAAAACCTAAGCCGATGTCGAAACGCTGCATGAACTTCGTGCGATGGCTTTCCGTCGGGCTCGCAACAGCGGCAAGCAGGACGTCGTCCATGAGCGAAAATGCCGGGGCCTGCGCAATCCTGGCCCAGCCGCTGCCGAGAAAACCGATTTTTACCTTCTTTTTCATAAAAACAGACATAAAAAAAGGGTGACCTGAATCACCCTTGATAATAAAAATTCCTGCATCATCAGGTTAAACGACCTTCTGTTCCTTGGCAAGGCGGGCCCTTTCGATATAGGTCTTCTGGATATCCCTCGAAACATTGTATGCTTTCGACAGGCTGTCGGAGCGCCAGAGCCTCGCATCGAAGGCCATGCAGATGTTCCTGAGGAAAGGAATACCGGTTTCGGTGACGCGGACGCTCTTTTCGCCGAGGACCACCATCCCGTCGCTTTCCATATCCTCGAGGCGCATGAGCGCGATATCGAGTTCGTCGGTGTAGAGTTTCGGATCTTCCCATGAGGTCTGCTGCCTGCACATCAGGTTGAGGATGTGGCGGCGCAGCACAAGGTCCTCGTCGGTCAGCAGGTGACCGCGGTGCAGCGGGAAACGTTTTTCCTCGTTGACCGCCTTCATGTAAGGAACGTCTTCACGCTCGTTCTGGGCAAATGCGTACCAAGTGTCGCTGATCGAGGAAGAACCGAGCGCGAGCATCATCTGGGTGGTGTTTTCCGTGTAGCCCATGAAGTTGCGGTGCAGGGTGCCGTTTTTCGCGGCAAGATAGAGCGCATCGCCTTCGATCGCGAAGTGGTCCATGCCGACCTCGTGATATCCGATGGACTCGAGCATCTCACGCCCCTTGTCGTACAGCTCCTGTTTGACATCCCCGACCGGAAGGTCCTCTTCCCTGAAATTCCGCTGTCCCTCGTACATATGCGGGTTGTGGCCGTAGGCATAGAACGCGAGGCGGTCCGGCCTGAGCTGCATGACTTTCTGAATGGTATCGGTAATGGTGCCGAGATTCTGTTTGGGCAGGCCGTAGACAAGGTCGAAGTTGATCGAGTTGAAACCGATCTGGCGGGCAAGGTCGATCTTTTCCTTAACGAGCTCGAACGACTGGAGCCTGTTGATCTCCTTCTGCACGGTCGGGTCGAAATCCTGGATACCGAAGCTCATGCGGCGGAACCCGACGCTGTAGAGCGCTTCGAGGTGTTCGCGTGAAGTTGAACGCGGGTTTGTCTCGAAACTGAAAATATGGTTGTCCATCCTGTTCGCGTGCCTGAAAATACCATCGATGAGAGCCATCAGGTTTTCAGGGCTGAAGAAGGTCGGCGTGCCTCCTCCGATATGGAGCTCCTTGATGTTGAGCTTTCCGGGAAGGACATCGGCATACATCTGCCACTCCCTGAGAAGCGTGTCGAGATAGGGCTTCTCGACCGAGTGGTCCTTGGTGCGGTTCGCGTTGCATCCACAGAAATAGCAATAGTTTTCGCAGTACGGAATATGGATGTACATGCTGATACCGGTGGTCTCGTTACTGTCGTTGTACCCTTTCACCAGCGCCTCTGTCCACTGTTCCTGGGTGACACCGTCGGTGCTCCAGGACGGGATGGTCGGATAGCTGGTATAACGAGGACCGGGATTGCTGTACTTTACTGCGAGATTTGTTGTCATTGCTCTGTTCCTCAACAAGTATTATTTTTTTAAATTCATCTCGGAAAATAAACAAAACCGGGCAATTTCATAAATCATCGGCCTTTTAACAGCCGGGTCCCGAGGCCCGGACCACCATTTCTTTTTATGGCAAAAAAATCATCCGGCAACACCGCGCCGATCGTGGGTATTCTCATGGGCTCCGATTCCGACTTCGATATCATGAAGGAAGCTTCGCTGGTGCTCGACGAGTTCGGCATTCCATCGGAGATTTCGGTCATTTCCGCCCACAGGACGCCGCAGGACCTCGAAGAGTATGCTTCGTCGGCAACAGAGCGCGGGCTGAAAGTCATCATCGCCGGAGCGGGCGGCGCCGCGCACCTTCCGGGCGTGACAGCGGCCATGACCGTCCTGCCGGTCATCGGCGTGCCCATTTTCAGCAGCAAGCTCAGCGGCCAGGACTCGCTCTATTCCATCGTCCAGATGCCTGCCGGCATCCCGGTCGCCACCGTCGGGATCGACAATGCAAGGAATGCCGCGCTGCTTGCCGTGCAGATGCTCGCACTTGGCGACGAAGCGCTCATGGATGCCCTTGTCGGGTTCCGGAAAAAACTTGCCGATGCATCGCGCCAGAAAACCGGTAAAATCCGTGAAAAACTTTATGCAAAAAGCTGATTTCTGGATCGATCACCTGCTGCTGTCGAGGCATCCCGAAGGAGGATATTACCGGGAAACCTACAGGAGTTCCGGCTCATACACCTTCGCCGGTGAACACGGGCTCGACGGAAAGCGTGCGTGGGCGACATCGATCTTCTATCTGCTGAAACATGCGGAACGATCCCGGCTTCACCGGATACACTCCGATGAGCTCTGGTTCTACCATGCGGGCGACCCCCTGACGGTCCACGTATTCCCGAAACAGGAAAAGCCGTCGAATTTTACCCTCGGCCTCTCGGCGGACAGGGGCGAAGTGCTCCAGGAGACCGTTCCGGCAGGAAGCTGGTTCGGCGCGCTGCAGAGCAGTCACGAAAAAGAGGGGTATTCCCTTGTAAGCTGCGTCGTTGCACCGGGCTTCGAGTTCCGCGACCTCTCTTTCGCCCGGCGGGAAGACCTGCTCGCCATATTTCCTGAGTATCGGGAGATCATCGAACGGCTGACCTGAAGGAAGGTCCCGGAAAAACAATGCGAAAACTTCGGACTCCCCCGGCACCTATTCCTCCAAAGAAAGGATACCCCCGGAAATCCCGGATATTCCCCGCTTTTTTTTACTTTGAATGATTTTACGTCATAAATGGTTACAATCAACTGAACAGAGCTCCCCTGAATCGAGGAGGTTGCCATGCACCTTCGGAGACTGAACGGGTGCAGAAAACGGGACAGACCAGAAAAACGAACCAGATGGAACAGAAAAAACGGGTTGTCATTGTCGGCGGCGGCTTTACCGGACTGAAGGCTGCAAGGACGCTGGGCAATCACCTGGACCTTGAAATAACCCTCATAGACCGGAAAAACTACCACCTTTTCCAGCCGCTCCTCTACCAGGTGGCCATGGCGGCGCTGGGAGAGAGCGATATTGCGGCGCCCCTGAGGAACATGCTTGCAAACCTTCACAACCTGACGGTTTTCAAAGGGATCGTCGAAAAAATAGACATAGAGAACAGGCAGGTCGTCACCGATTTCAAAACCATACCGTATGACTATCTCATCCTGGCATGCGGCGTGCAGCACCACTATTTCGGCCACAACGAATGGGAAGAGAACGCGCCCGGCCTGAAAACGCTCGCCCAGGCGAAAGAGATCCGCAGGCGGGTCATGGAAGCCTACGAACGTGCGGAGCGCACCAACGATCCTGTCGAACGCAAGAAGCTCCTGACGTTCGTCATCGTTGGCGGAGGCCCCACCGGGGTCGAACTTGCCGGCTCGATCGGCGAAATGAGCCGCTACACCCTTTCCAAATTCTATCGGAACATCGATCCGAAGCTCACCCGCATCTTCATCGTCGAGGCCGCACCGCGAATTCTCGGCTCGTTCTCTCCCGAGCTCGCCAGCAAGGCGACCCGTTCGCTCGAAAAACTCGGCGTTCAGGTCTGGACCAGCAGTATGGTCAGCAATGTCGATCCCGATGGCGTGCAGATCGGCAACGAACGGATCGAGGCTTCAACGGTGCTCTGGGCGGCAGGCGTTACGGCAACCGGCATCGGGAAAACCCTCGGGGTGGAAACTGACCAGATCGGACGGGTCGTCGTGGGAAGCGACCTCAGCGTTCCCGGCCATCCGGAAATTTTTGTCGGCGGCGACCTCGCCCATTTCGAGGATGCCAACGGCAAAACGCTCCCGGGGCTTGCGCCTGTCGCACAACAGCAGGGCAAAGCCATAGCGAACAACATCAAGCTCGACCTGAAAGGGAAGGAACGCAAGCCCTTCAGTTACCGCGACAAGGGACAGATGGCCACAATCGGTAAAAACAAGGCCATCGTCGAGGTCGGCAAGCTCAAGTTCGACGGCATCGTCGCCTGGTTCACCTGGCTTCTTGTTCACATCTACTTTCTCACCAGTTTCCGCCACAGGGTTTTCGTGATGCTGCAGTGGGGATGGTCCTATTTTACCTTCAGTTATGGCGCAAGGCTGATCGTGAACCGAGAATGGCGTTTCTATCCCGATCCCGACCCCTGCCGCAACAAAGGGCCAGCAGAAGACAGGGAGTGATGAAAGCATCGCATATCCCTTTCATCACCGGCATCCTGCTGTCGGTCACGTTCACCGGAATAGCGCTCTATATCCTGCTTTTCAGGGAGAACTTCCCCGCCGCTTCCCGACAGGACCTCATGCTCTATGCCTCCCTGACCGGGGCATACGGCATATGGCGTGCCTTCCGGGTCTGGCTGCAGTGGAAAGAACAGAAAAAAAATATTTGAAGAGAACGCCATTCATCATTATAATCATCGGTTCACTTACGTTACTGCAATACCACAGAGAGGGGAGAAGAAAAGCATGAAACCATCAGCCGTCACACAGGAAACCGAGCAGAAGCTTTTTTTCCATAACTACGCGAGGCTGCCCATTGCCGTTTCACACGGCGAAGGCTCCTGGCTCTTCAGCATCGACGGCAGCCGCTACCTCGACATGATCTCGGGCATCGGGGTCAACGCGCTCGGGTACGGGGATAAAAGGCTGGTACAGGCAATCGGCGATCAGGCTTCGAAACTGATCCATGCGTCGAACCTGTTCATGATGCAGCCACAGTTCGACCTTGCCGAAAAGCTGCTTTCCCTCAGCGGCTTGTCGAAGGTATTTTTCGCCAACAGCGGTACCGAAGCGGTCGAAGCATCCATCAAGATAGCCAGGAAATGGGCTGCCCGGTCGGGCAACCTCGATAAAAAAGAGGTGCTCTCCCTCAGCAACTGTTTTCACGGCAGGACTTACGGTGCCATGTCGCTGACCGCCAAGGCAAAATATGTCGACGGTTTCGAACCCCTGCTGCCCGGAACCGGCATGATTGCCTTCAACGACGTAACGGACCTCGAGCGGAAAATATCCGACAGGACCGCTGCGGTCTTCATCGAAGTGGTCCAGGGCGAAGGAGGCATACACATGGTTTCGCAGGAGTTCATCAGCAGGCTCAGGGAGCTGAGGGACAGGTACGGCTTTCTCATCGTCGCCGACGAGATCCAGGCCGGGTGCGGCAGGACCGGAAAGTTCCTCAGTTACATGCATGTCGATGCCGACCCCGACCTGGTATGCCTTGCCAAGCCGCTCGGCGGAGGCTTGCCGCTTTCTGCGGTCCTCGGCAGCGAAAAGGTCGCCGATGTGCTTGCCTACGGCAACCACGGCACGACCTTCGGCGGAAATCCGGTAGCCTGTGCGGCCGGGCTTGCCATGATCGAAGCGATCGAGCAGGACGGCCTGATGGAACATGCCGAAACCATCGGCAATTTCCTTGCGGAAGGACTTCAGAGGCTTGCCGGGAAACATCCGATGATCCTGGAAATACGGCAGTGCGGCCTGATGGTGGGCATCACCGTCGACAGGGAAGCGAAATTCTATGTTGAAAAGGCGCTGGAGAAACACGTCGTGGTGAACGCTACCAGCGTCAATGTGATCAGGCTTCTTCCTCCCCTCAACATCACGCGCGAGGAAGCTCAACTCTGTATCGATGCACTCGATGAAATCTTCACCGAAGAAACAAGAGAAAAAGAAGGCTGAGAAAGCTGAGAAGAAAGCGGCAATGCCCCTCGGAAAGATCAACTATCTGATGCTTCTCCTTGGGGCTGTTGTCATTGCGGTCAGTTACGGCCTGATGTACATCGAAAAAAACGTCGATGGGGTTTTCGCGCTTTTCGTCAGTCCGTTCACGCTGCTGGGTTCATACGCATGGATCATTTTCGCCCTGCTCTACCGTCCTGCGGCGCAAGGAAAGGACCCCGGTCAGTCCAGCTGAAAACGGATGGGAACGGTAAACCAGACTTTGATCGCAGAACCGTTCTGGATGCCCGGATAATATCGCGACTCCATAACCGATTTTATCGCGCAGGCATCGAAAACATCGCAATCGGCAGGGACCCGTTTCATCACCTTCGCCTTGATCGGCCTGCCGTCCTCCCCTATCAGTACCGCCACGAACACTTTACCGGTGATACCGGCTATCCTGGCCATTTCCGGGTAGAGCGGTTTTTTCTGGTCGAGGAAACCGGGCATTTTTTCACAGGGGACGAACATGGGCACATCCTCGTTCGCAGAACCGCTGCCCGAACCGGTCCCCTTGTTGATAACCTGCTTCAGCTCCTGCTGGGTGGCCACGGTCTGCTCTACGGGAGCTTCCTCCTTGCTGACCTGCTTGATCTTGCCGACATTCGGCGCAGGCGGCGCAGCCGTTGGAGTGACCGGGGTCGGCTCGGGAATATCGAGCGGCGGAGGGGGCGGAAGCTGGGTGACGCTGGTGACGACTTCGTAGCACTGGACCATCGGGTGATCGTCCCTGTCCAGGAGGCCGAAAAGGGAACCGATGGTCCGCCAGTTGGCTGAAACGATCCAGAAAATACCAAGCAGGACGGAAGCGAGGATCACTCCATGGGTGAGGAAAAGATGCGCCTGGCGGCGGAGCACCAGGTTCCCGTAGGATAGACAGCGCAACCGGTCCGTATCGAGAAATTCCTCGCGGAACGCCCAGGTTGAAGCTGCTTTCCGGCGAAAGGTATCTTCGTGCATTTTTTCAAGGTTCTTAGCCACGTGCTGATCGCTCCTTTCAGAATGTGAACCTTAAACGGCCCGTTGAATTTCCGCAGCATCCTGTTCGGTGAAATCGTCCAGGCTGAAACGGTCTATTTTCATGAGATTCAGTTCGTCGATGATATCGACAAGATGCTTGTAGTGCGCTTTATCGCTGATTTTCACCACGATGACCAGCTTGGCGTTCTGCGAGGTCTGCTGCTTGAGCAGGCTGCGGAGCTGTCCGCTCAGCGAGAGCTGTTTGGTATCCTGCGGGTCGTAGAGCGGTATGCGCTTCGGGGCTTCCTGGCCAAGGGAACAGTAAACCGATTCGTTGTCCGCGATCCTGAGCGTCAGGACGTTGGTCTCGGCAACCTTGACCTCCGTCATTTCAGGCGGCAGGTTGATCTCCATGGTGTTCGCCTTGGAAAAGGTCGTGGTCAGCATGAAAAACGTCAGCAGGAGGAACGCCACATCGACCATCGGGGTCATATCGAGGCGGAACCCGATCCGCTTGCTTCCCTTTCTCTGCTTTTTCCTGCCGTGATTGCCATTCGGTGAATCGACGATACCCATCAGAGCACCTCCCTTTTAAGAATGGTGATGAGGTTGAAAGTCAGCAGGTTCGCTTTCTTGTATACCTTGATGACATGGTTGATGGATTCGAACTGGGCATTCGCATCGGCCTTTATCACAGGGCGGAGCCGCTGGTTGGCGAACCTCGCCATGACGACGAACTTGTCGAGCTCATCCCTGCCGACCGGAAAATTGTCGGCAAGCCTGAATTGTTTCAGCGAGTCAGCTATCGCGGCGTCGGACATACCCGACGCCTGGAGCTTCTGCCTGACAACGGAGTTGAAGATCTTCTCCCTCGTGAGCTGGGACGATACGCCCATGAAAAAATCGTTGTTGCTGCTGACCGAAACCGTCAGCACGTCCGTTTCGGGAAGCTTCCGTTCGGAGTGCGAGGCAGGCAGGTCTATCCGGACAATTTCAGGCGGACGGAATTTCGTGGTCAGCATGAAGAAGGTCAGGAGCAGGAAAGCCACATCGACCATCGGCGTCATGTCGATCCTGAACCCGACCCTTTTGGCCTTGATTCTCGACATCAGTTACACGTTTTACCTGTTCCGAGGGTCTGGATGATATAGAACGCCGCTTCGTCGATCATATAGCTGAAGTGATCGACTCTGCTGGTGAAGATATTGTAGGTGACGATACCCATGATACCGCCGATGATGCCGAGCGCGGTATTGAAAAGCGCTTCCGAAATACCGAGCGAAAGCTGCACCGCGTCAGGCGCACCGCTCGTCGCCATCGCGGCGAAAGCGCGGATCATGCCGAGTGTCGTACCGAGCAGTCCGACCATGGTGGAAATGGATGCGATGGTGGAAATGGCTGTAAGGTTTTTTTCGAGCAGCGGCATCTCCATGATGGTCGCCTCTTCGACGGCTTTCTCCATTTCGCTGACCCTCTTCTCGCGGTCGGTGATGTTGAGGTGGGCAAGTTTCTTGTATCGTTCGAGCACCGTCCGGATAACCGCGGCAAGCGAGCTCTGGTGATCGTCGCATTTGTCTATGGCCTGGTCGATATAACCATTGTCGATGTCTTCCTTGACCGAGCGGACGAACGCAGGGATGTTCCCTTTGCCGGAAGCCTTGTTCAGGGCGATGATGCGCTCGACGATATAGGCGATGACCATCAGGATGAGGGCGATAAGAACCGAAACGACCGGTCCGCCTTTCCATACGGCGTGGAACATTGATTCGGGTGGCGTGGTACCCATCCATACATAGAACCCGAGAGAAATCGCATAGGTAACCACAATGAGGATACCGGTAAAGAAGCCCTGTTTCATAGACGGTTAATGGTTTGGACTGTCCCGGAGTGAAGCGGATTTTATTCCTTCAGAGCGTTACGCCTGAGACAGTAAATTGCCAGACTGCTTTGGATTTTTTACAATAACAGATAACCTTCGTGAGGTTCATGGAATTATAGGAAGAACCGAAGTGAAATCCTCACGGAACAGTTGTTTGCAAGGCGACAAATGAAGAAAAGAACGATGCATTCAGGTGCCAATTTAGTAAATAACCTCGTGATATTTCAAGACTAATCACACTTTGCGAAGAATTTTGCGTATTAGAAAATCAAAAGCCTGACAGAACCGGACCCATGATCCCTCACTCCGTCATCGACGATATCCGCCAGGCGGCAGACATTGTCGATATCATCTCAGACTATGTGGCTCTGCAGCCGGCAGGGCGCAATTACAAGGCGCTCTCGCCGTTCACCAGGGAAAAAACGCCGTCGTTCGTCGTCTCGCCCGACAAGCAGATCTACAAATGTTTTTCCACCGGAAAGGGTGGCAACGTCTTTTCGTTCGTGATGGAAATGGAGAAGGTTTCGTTTCCCGAAGCGGTCGAACTTGTGGCGAAACGGGCCGGCATCGACATATCGAGGTTCACCGAAAAAAAAGGGAAGGAACCCGGCGAGGAGAGCTGGACCGAGACCCTCAGGTGGACGGCGAGGTATTACCACGGCATGCTTGAAAAAAAGGAGGGCGGGAAAGGAAATGCTTACCTGAAGGAAAAACGCGGCCTCAGCGAAAAAACCATCAGAAACTTCGGGCTCGGCTATGCTCCTGAAGGATGGGAACACCTGCTGGGCGCCGCGGAAAAAGACGGCATACCCAGGCAGCACTTGTGCGAACTGGGGCTGCTCAGCCACAACAGGCAGCGCAATTCCTGGTACGACACCTTCCGCAACCGGGTGATCTTCCCGATCTTCTCCGTTGGCGGCCTGGTTGTGGGGTTCGGCGGCAGAACCCTTTCAAGCGATCCCCAGGCCCCGAAATACCTGAACTCGCAGGAAAGCAGGATCTTCGAAAAATCGAAACTGCTCTACGGCATGCATGCCGCTAAAAACGAAATCCGACACAAGGAAACGGCAATCCTGGTCGAGGGCTACATGGATGTCCTCGCGCTGCACCAGGCCGGCATCTGCAACGCGGTAGCATCGTGCGGCACTTCGCTGACGCAGCACCAGGCAAAAATCCTGCGCCGCTATGCGGCCGACGTGCTGTTCATCTACGATGCCGACCCCGCGGGAAAAAAGTCCATGATGAGCGGCATCGACATCCTGCTTGCCGAGGGCATCACTCCATACGTGGTAACGCTTCCGGAAGGGGACGATCCCGACAGTTTCGTGAGCCGTGAAGGCAGGGAGCGGTTCCAGGAATATGCGGCGGAAAACCGTACCCCCTTCCTCGACTTTCAGATCGGCATCTACCGGGATGCGGGATACCTTGAGCGGACGGAGGATAAATCGAAAGTCGCAAGACGGATCGTGCACTCACTGTCGCTCATTCCGGACCGTATCGCGCAGGAGCTTTACCTGCAGGAACTGTCCGAAACACTCTCCATCAGCTTCCAGGCGCTGCAGGAAATACTGGGCACCGAAAAGAGCCGGTCGGCACGGAGAAAAGCACCGGCCGAAACCAGGCGGGAACCAACCGGACCGCAGGCACGGCCCACGGAAATTTCCGTGCTTGAAAAAACCTTCCTGAAAGCACTGCTCGAAAGCACCCGCTACGGAAACACCGTGCTCGACTTCGCAGCTTCGCACGAAGAGATGCTCGAGCTCCCCGGCAGGGAGGCACAGGAAATTTTCAGCCACCTGATCCGCAGGTTCGGTCAAATTGCCTCGGACCCTGAAGAACGCATCGATATCTCGACAGAGATCGCGCTCTTCGAAAGCGAAGGGGCGAGAAATCTCGCTTCTTCCCTGCTGATGGAGCAGCCGGTCAGCGAACGATGGCTGGACAGGGCCAATATCGATACCGAAAAAGCGCGCATATGCCTCACCATGTTCCTCGATGCGTTCAGGAACATCATCCTCGAACCCCTGCAGCGGGAAGAGAGTTCCATCAGGGAAAAAATCCGGCGGGAAACCGATACCGTCCATGAAATGGAGCTGATGCAGGAAAAGAAAGTGCTTGACGAACGGATAAAAAAAACAACGTCGGACCTTCAGCAGATGATCGACCACATCCTCAGCAGGAACTGACACCCTCAACCGTGATTTCCAATCCGGGGAAATCCCTCGCCTGAAAAAGAACTTCATCGCCACAGCCGTTCAGGTTCGGGTATCCAGGGACCATCCGGCGACCTTGCATGCGGACAAAAAAAGAGGCGGCATCGGCGTCAAAGCCGATGAGATC
>JAAXXI010000050.1 GCA_013334565.1 Chlorobiaceae bacterium | reverse complement strand
GAATCCTGTTATTAAAAGAATCAATTGTCTTTCAGACAAAACTCCGGGATGCTGTCGTTCTGTATTATTTCTTGTCATTCTGAACGAAGTGAAGAATCCATCAAGAGCCAAGTCAGGTAATGTATACTCCACAACATTTCATTGCGCTCAGCATGAGGGAACGCGATGTCATTCCGCGCCCTCCGTATCCGGCTGTTGCCGCTCAAGGATCACGGACAATAAATCCGTTAATTCGTGGCAGTGAATATGCTGAAATCACTTTTTTTTCATGGAGAGCGGCGCGAAGAATCCGGATTATTTTTGTTATGACGAACATTTCTTCAGTATTTATTCGCGACCGTATAATTGACTCAGTAACAAGAATCTGTCGATGAAATATTCCATTGCAGCATCGTGCCTTTTTCTTCTGTTGTCCACATGTCCTGCATATTGTGAAGAACGCCTCCCTGCTGCCCCTGAAAGGCATGAACTTGAGAGCCTGGCACGCAATCACGCTTACAGGCTTCTTGAATCCGGCCGGACGGTGACGCTGAAGGATGGCGTTTTTTCCGAAAGAGGACCTGACGGGATCGAGTTGAGCGCAAGGCTCGCCGGTTATGCGATAACGGAACTGAACGGCGACGGCAGGCCCGATCTGGCGGCGATCATCGAACATCACGTCAAGGGCAGGCCGTCCGAATATGAGATCTCCGTCCTGTACAGCAGCGGGGTAGGGTTCGAACAGACCGCTCCGGTATCCCTCGGGGAGGATATAACCCTGAACAGGCTCCATACGGAAGAAGCAAGGCTTTTCATGCCCAAAAGGATTGTCGTGGACTACCAGACGGGCAGCATGCCCGACTCGCCTGCGCATCCTGCATACGACAAACGCCGGGACTTCTACCTCGACGGTGGGGCTCTGAAGGATATCGCCTCGATGCAGGTGGTAAAAAAACCGGCACTCTACCTGTACCCGGAAAAGGAAATGAAAATCGATGTCCGTCTCGGGCCAAAGGGCCGTATTGTGAGGACAATACCCGCATACCCCGGCAAATGGAGCGTGACGGTAGAGCCCGGCGGCTGCATCGATCGAAGGTACCGTTACCTGTTCTACGAGGCAGCACTTTCGAACCCGATCGCCCAGCCGGAAGAAGGCTGGTGCGTGCCGAAAAACGAACTTCGCTCATGGATGGGCTCGCGCCTGGAACGGCTCGGCCTCAACCGGCAGGAGGCGAAGGATTTCAAGGCTTACTGGATGAAACACCTTCCGGCCTCGAAATTCTGGATCATCAGGCTCATCCGTCCCGAAGTCGTCGAGGACCAGCTCGGCCTGCATATCCAGCCCGCACCGCAAAGCCTTCTGCGGATCATCCTCTCTTTCACACCATCTGAATACCTGGTGAAGCTTGCCGAGCCGGAAACCCCGAGATTCCGGAGGAAAGGTTTCACTGCCGTCGAATGGGGCGGCATACTTGGCGGGACGGCAAAGAAAGACGAGGTCAGATGAAACGTCACGGAAACAGCACGCCCATTGCGGATGAGGGGCTTTACCCGGACTCCGGGTATATCGAAATCGACGGATTCAGGGTGCACTACCGGAAAGCCGGAAGCGGTGGTCCGCTCGTCGTCCTCCTTCACGGCAGTTTCCTGAGCGTGCGGTCGTGGAGAGACGTTGTCGATGCGCTCTCCGAAACAGCGACGGTCGTGGCGTTCGACCGTCCCGCATTCGGCCTCACCTCGCGGCCTTCGCGCTCCTCCGGGGTGAGCTATTCCCCGGAAGCCCAGGCTGACCTTGCCGCCGGGCTCATCGGACGGTTCGGTTTCCGCAAAGCGTTGCTCGTCGGCAATTCAACCGGCGGGACCCTCGCCCTTCTCGCGGCCCTTCGCCATCCCGGCCTGGTCCAGGGCATCGTGCTTGTCGATGCGATGATCTACAGCGGTTACGCCACCAGCGAGATCCCCGCATTCATGAAACCTGCCATGAAAACGCTGAGTCCCGTCTTCGCGAAGGTGATGCACATCATGATATCCCGCCTGTACGACCGGGTGATCCGCTCCATGTGGTACAGGAAGGAACGGCTTGGCGACACCATTCTTTCGGCTTACCGGAAAGACCTGATGAACGGTGACTGGGCGAGGGCATTCTGGGAGATCTTTCTCGAAACCCGCTACCTCGGGCTCGACGAACGGTTGAAAACCCTGGAGATTCCCGCACTGGTGATGAGCGGCGAATACGATGTCATGGTGAAGAAAGCGGAGAGCGAACGCCTTGCCGAAGAGCTTCCCAACGCACGGCTCAAGGTTTTTCAGGATTGCGGACATCTGCCGCAGGAAGAAAAACCAGAGGAGTTCGTTGCCGCGATGAAAGAGTTTCTGAACAGCATCTCCTGCTGACCTCGAAGCCGCTCACATGCCGAGGAAGGCTTTCTTGACCTGCGGGTTTTCGAGCAGTTCCTGTCCGCTTCCGGTCAGCACGACCGAACCGGTTTCAATGACATACCCCCTGTTGCTGATCGACAGCGACAGGAAGACATTCTGCTCCACAAGCAGCACGGTGACCCCGTTACGGTTGATTTCCCCGATTGATCTGAAAACCGTTTCGGCATAGAGGGGGGAGAGGCCCAGGCTCGGTTCGTCGAGCATCAGGAGTTTCGGGTCGCCCATTAGCCCCCGTGCTATGGCAAGCATCTGCTGTTCGCCTCCTGACATGGTCCCGCCAAGCTGATTCGGACGTTCCGCAAGCCTGGGGAACAGGTCGAAAACCATTTCGATCCGGCTGCGGTAATGCTGCGGGTTCAGGAATGCCCCCATCCTGAGGTTTTCGGAAACCGTGAGTTCCGGGAAAATTTTCCTGCCTTCTGGCACGTGGACGATCCCCCGCCTGACGATCTCGTGGGGCTTGAGGTCCACGATCGGCGCGCCGAGAAAATCCATGGAACCGGAAGCGCGCACCACTCCGGATATAGACTTGAGCAGTGTAGACTTTCCGGCCCCGTTGCTGCCCACGATCGAGAGGATTTCGCCTTTCGACACCGAAAGTGAGACCGATTTCAGGACAGGCATTTCGCCGTACCCTGCATTCAGGTTGCGGATTTCAAGCATGGCTGTACCCGGTTCCAAGATAAGCCGCGATGACGGCGGGATTGCTGGTGATTTCCGAAGGGAGGCCTTCTGCGAGCTTTTCTCCGGATTTCAGGACGACAATCCGGTCGCACAACCCGGTTACGGCTTTCATGTCGTGCTCGATGAAAACGACAGCCGTGCCTTTCTCCCTGATACCGCGGATGATTTCCAGCAGCTCCTGCGTTTCGGTGAAGTTGAGCCCGCCGCAGACTTCATCGAGAAGGAGGAGCTTCGGCCCTGTGGCGAGGGCCCTTGCAAGTTCGAGCTTTTTCTTGAGCCCTATAGGCAGATCGCCCGCGGTTTTCTGCGCGACGTTATCCAAACCGAGCATTTCAAGACGGTGGAGCGCGATTTTTCTCGCTTCGCTTGCGGAACGCGTTCTGCAGAAAGCACCGGTCATGACGTTTTCAAGAACATTCAGGCCGGCGAGCGGTTTTACGCGCTGCCAGGTCCGGACCATGCCGAGGCGGCAGACCCGGTCCGGTTTCATTCCCGTAATGTCGCACCCGCAGAACCTCACGCGGCCGGAAGCGGCAGGGTAGTAGCCGGTAATGCAGTTGAAGAGGGTGGTCTTTCCCGAACCGTTCGGCCCGATAAGGCCGACGATCCGTTGTTTTTCGACGCTGAATGAGACGTCCGATACGGCTGCGTTGCCGCCGAAATACTTGCTCAGTGACGTTATTTCAAGCAGTGGTGCCGTCATGTCCGCTGTTTCCTTCTGAATAACCCGAGTATGCCTTTGGGAAGATTGAGGATGCAGAGCACGGTGATGATCCCGTATACGAGGACGTGGGCATGAGCGAGGTTGTTTTTCAGGAACGATTCGATGGGGGAGGCTTCCGTTATTATCCCCGAGTTCACGAGCAGCTCTCCGGCAAGGTTCGAGCGGAGCGCTTCGGCGAGCGAGACGAGCAGGGCTGCGCCGAGCACGGGCCCCCAGAGGGTACCGACCCCGCCGATGATGGTTGTCAGGATGATTTCGATGGAGAGCCTTAGGGAGAGCACGGCGCTCGTATCGATAAAACGGATATAGACGGCGTAGATGCTTCCTGCAACGGATGCGAGCGCCGCAGAGATGACGAGTGCCATGTTTTTCCACAGGTAGAGATTGATGCCGAGCGATGCTGCGGCATCCTGGTCTTCACGGATCGCGAGCAGGAAATATCCCGCTCTCGAATGGCGTACCAGCAAGGATATTGCAAGGGTTGTCACCAGGAGAAAGAGCATGGCGAAGTAAAACGGTTCTTTGCTGTTCAGGTCGAGGTTTCCGAACGTGATATCGGTGATGAGCAGGCCCTGCGCCCCTCCGGTGATTTCGAGGTTGTGCGCGGTCAGCCTGACGATTTCGGCAACGGCGATCGAAGCGAGGGCGAAATAGTGGCCGCGAAGCCTGAACACGATCGCTCCCGTCAGCAGGGCGATCAGCGATGCGGCGAGAATCCCTGCGCCGATGCAGAGCGGCAGGGCGATGCTGGAGGCCGTCAGCAGGATCGATGTCGTGTATGCTCCGGCGCCGAAATAGGCGGCATGTCCGAAACTGAACTGCCCGGCATATCCTCCGACGATGTTCCATGCCGATGCGAGCGCCGCCATCATGAGCATCGTAATGAGGATATCGGCGATATAGGGATTGTCGCCAAGGAAGAAAGGCACCGATGCCGCGAGTGCGGCAAAAGTCGCGATGCCGGTCCATTGTTTCGTCATTGTTCCCCCTTTCTGCCGAAAAGGCCTCGCGGACGCAGCAGAAGAATTGCCAGGAAAAGCACGAAGACGACGACATCTTTCCACTCGCTCGACAGGTAGGCTGCCGACATCGCCTCAACAACACCGATGACGATACCTCCGACCCCCGCCCCGATGACCGAGCCGAGGCCGCCAAGGACGCAGATGGTGAAGGATTTGAGCAGGAACGTATGTCCTGCGAAAGGATCGATGTAGTAGGTCTGGGCGATCAGCGCCCCCGCCGAAGCGGCAAGGAGCGTTCCGATACCGAACGCGATGGCGCTCATGCGGGATACGTCGATACCCATAAGCTGGGCAGCTTCACGGTTCTGGCTGGTTGCCCTGAGCGCCATGCCCGTCCTTGTTGTTGAAAGAAAGAGGTAGAGCACTGCCGTCAGCAGGCAGGTGACGAGGAACGAGAGCAGCATCGGAATGGAAACGGAGATGTCGCCGGGCAGGTTGAACGAGCTGCTCGAATAGGATGTCGTCAGTATTTTCGGATCGCTGGTGAAAGCTAGCAGCGCCGTATTGCCCATGATCAGGCCAAGTCCGACCGTGAGGAGTATCTGGTTTTCGGATGGATGTCCGATCACCCGGTTGATCATGGTTTTTTCGATGGCATAACCGAAAACGAACGCAGCCGGCATGATGAGGACAAGCGACAGGAACGGGTCGATGTTGAGCAGGGTGAAGAGGTAGTAGGCCATATACATGCCGAGCATCATCAGGTCGCCATGGGCGAAATTGCTGATGTTCATGACCCCGAACACCAGGGACATCCCCATGGCGGCAAGGGCGTAAATGCCACCGGTGAGAATTCCTGAAATAAGCGACTGGAAAAAAAGCATGTTCGGATCTGCTTGTTATTGCCTCCGGTATGCGTTCTGAAGAAAATATACCGGAGGTTTACCGTAAATGCGTTGATTTGACAATCCTCAGCGCCTGTACGGGTAGATGAGTTTTTTCTTTGAGAACTGTGCAGGGTAGACGGTTTCATATCTGCCTGCCTGCAGCTGCTGTACCAGCATCGGGTGGTTGTTCTGGTTCGTATAGCCGCCATAGCTGGCAAAGCGGACCGGTCCCATGATGCCGTTCCAGCTTCCGGCAGTGAGTGCCGAGCGCAACACCTTCGAATCCCTTGCTTTCAGCGCGCTCAGGGCCATGATGCGCACCGCTTCGTAGGCGCATGCGGCATGATATGACGGGTCCTTGCCGAACCGTGCCCTGTAGCGGACCCCGAAATCGGCGGCTCCCGGCCAGTTGACGTCATCGGTCCATTGCGTGGCGGAGATGACCATCGAAGAGATATCCTGCAGTTGTGCAAACTGCGCTGTCGTATAACCTGCGCCCGCTCCGAGGAAGGCTTTCGGAGTCAGCCCGATTTCTTTTGCCTGCCTCATGAGCAGGATGGCATCGGCATCGTAGGAAACCAGGAATACCAGGTCGGGCTGGGCTGCCTTGACCTTGGCAAGCGTCGCGCGGTAGTCCGGTTGACCCTGCTGGTATTTTTCGTTCGCCACTTCCTTGAGGCCCATAGTTGAGGCATTGACCTGTGCGGTTTTCACGGTTGATACGCCGAAATCGTTCGCGGCGTAGATGTAGGCGATAGTTCCGGGCCTGAAAGGCGCGATCGATTTCAGGAGAACGTTCGAGTAGACATCGGCCGGGGCATTCAGGCGGAAAACGTTCCTGTACCCTTTCATGGTGATCTCTTCCTTTGCCGCTGCGGGGACGAGAAGGGGGACCTGGTACTGGTCCGCCCTCGATGCCACGACATTGGCGCAGGCCGATGTGTAGGGCCCGACCACACCGATGACCCGGTCGCGTGTTACCAGCTTTTCATATGCCGCAAGCGCGTTTTTCGGGTCTCCTCCGTCATCTTCCCTGATCATCTCGACATCGATATTCCTTGCCTTGAGGTCGTCGATGGCCATGGTTGCGCCGTTCGTGAGGTTTTCGCCGATCTGGGCTTCCTTGCCCGTGATGGAGTTGATGAAGCCGATTTTCACCGGGGCAGCTCCCTGTGCCGGAAGTGTCGTGAAGATCGTTAATGCTGCCGTGAGGGCAAGAAAGAGATGTTTCATGGGGGGAGAATGTTTTACTTCAGGAAATAAGGAGCGGTGGAACGGGAACCGAACGGGGACGAATGCAGGACGAAAAGATTCGGGATAGAAAGGAATGTAACCGGTGGGGCTCGGTATGGTCAACTGCACGGGACATCTTGAAATGATCCGGGGTTGCATGCTAAGGTGTTGCCTGCTCTCTGTAAAGCTAAGAAAATAATGGCTCAAGTGAAAAAAATGCGCAAGGGAAAGCCAATCGATGCGCACCTTTCCTTATCCATCGGACAGAATGCCGGATGCGATATTTTTACCAGGGTTTCACTATCTTCAGGTAACATTGCAGGCAAGATCACCCCCGGCAGATTGCCCGGTTCCCATGCAATGCCCTTCATTTCTCCCAGATATCGGGTTTTTTGCCGGATGGAACACGGTATCCGGCCTGTCATAACTGACGGCGAAGTCAGTACCCGGATTTTCCATAGCGAAAAATAAACGGAGGCGGCCATGAAAAACGGAAACATCGATGTCCACTGCCACTTGTTCAACGGCAAGTTCGCGTTCGAGGAGCTCCTTGAAATCGGCTGGCGGTGGATACATGGTGAATACCCTTATGCAGACGGCCAGATGCGCAGGACGACGAGGGGGATCAGGCTTCCTCTGCCGCCGTTTATCAAAAAGATGATAACCTATACGGCAAACCTTTTCGAAACCGTCACCCGTGATCCTGCAGGCAACTACAAATATGAAACGGAGTGCTACAGAAAGAGCGGTTTTGGGCGATCGGAACCGTTGATCTCCGTCCCGCTCATGATGGATATCTACTTCATCTTCGATGACGGCGCCGGGCATGCGCGCAGGTCGGGCATAGGAGCCATGAGCGCCGCACGGAAAAAGGCTTCGCTCGGCCAGCTCCATATCGATGAAAAAGGGCATTCAGAGTTCGATGCCTTTGCTGAAGAGATGAAAGGCCTGGTTCTCCAGGCAGTTTCAGAAAGGGCGTCATCGGGCCGGAGAGCTGCCACGGCAACTGATGCGAAGAGGAAAAAGAGCGTCGAAAAAGAGCTCGATGCCATCATCGGCGAGTGCAAGGCTCCCCGGAAAGCGCCATCGAGAGTGCGGGGCGGTGCCAGAGGCGGAGATGTGCAGATGACGAGGGGGTACCGTCACCATATCGAAGCGCTCAGGGAGATAAAGCAGGCGGCCCCCGACAGTGTTTTTCCTTTCCTTGCCGTTGACCCGAGGCGTATAGGTATCGACAGCCTGGTGGACGAGCATGTCCTCCGTGGGGATTTCCATGGGGTCAAGCTCTATTGCCCGCTTGGCTACCTGCCTTCGCATCCAGACCTCAATCCGGTTTTCAGGACCTGCATCGACAACGGCATTCCGGTTACCGCCCATACATCCCCCGGCGGCTTTCCCTCTCAGTGCGGGCAGATAAGGAGCTTCCGCAGGAAGAAGGACGGCGTCGTCGTTCCTGTTTTTTTCGACAAGGACGATTTCGTGAAGCAGCGCAAACCGGAAAAAGGCGAAAGCGCACAGAGCCTCTTTTTCGCCGATCCGGGCAACTGGCTCGATGTGCTCGAGAGCGCCGGTTACGGCAGGTTGAAGGTGAATTTCGCCCATTTTGGGGGCGAAGATTACATCGGAGCTTTTGCCGACGGGAAGGCGAAACCGGGCAACTGGACGGCAGCCATCGTCGAACTCATGGAGCGGTTCGAGAACGTCTATGCCGACGTCGCATACTGCCCAGGCAGCAAAATGCCGGAATATATCGGGAAGATTGCCGCCAGACATCCCGTGGTGGCCGAGCGGCTCATGTTCGGTACCGATTACGTGATGATCATGATCAATGGCTGCGGCCTCACCAACTATTTCAACGAATATACCGGCCTTACATCCGCAATGCTGAGGGACAACGCAGTGAAGTTCCTCGCGAGGCCGTGATTGCTGTTTGATGCCTTCTCGGGCTGTACCCTCTCATCCTCATTATACGCGCCGGAATTGATACCTGCCTTTCCGGCGTCTTGTCTGAAGCTTTCCTCATCCCGTGTGAAGGGGAGGTAAAATACCCCTTTTGCGGTATTTCCCTTTTTCCCCCGATTGCCGATACTTTACCAGTTAACAATTGCTAATCGTATTGCATCAGATTATGTCCGGGAAAAGCTCGTTGCGGCAAAGCGGGGGGAAGGGAATTTCAAAATTGAGACAGAGAATGTTGGAACTCGGTGTTCTCGCTCCACTATACAGCGAACTGGTTGGAGCGGTTGGACGTGAAGTTGCAGGGAAGATCATGTCCCGGACCGTTTCGGGCATCGCACGGAAAGCAGGTTCAGAGTGGGGGCGGCATTACCCCGCCGGTGATCTGGAAGGTATCCGCTCACTCTGGAAGAAACTTGCCGAAGGCGGCGCGCTCGAAGTCGATCTGAAGAAGATTGAAAACGGGCTCGAGGTTACCGTACGAAGATGCGATTATGCAGCGATGTATATCGAATCGGGTCTGGAGGAGCTTGGCGTTATCCTCAGCTGTTCAAGGGATGAACCTTTTGCTGAAGGGTATTCCGGTCGGATCAGGTTCAAGAGGAAAAAGGGGATTCTCGAAGGGGACGAATGCTGCGTCATGACATACGAATACGAAAATACACCATGAAAATTCCAGAAGAAATTGCCGGACTGCTCCGGCTGAATAGCAGCAGGAAAGCTGCGGCTTACCTCGCTACCGCCGGTCTGCAGGGGAACCCGAACCTGCTTGCAGCTCCGCTGACCGATGTTCATCAGGATGAGTTCGTTCTCCTTCCCGACCTGTTTGCACAGAAAACAAAGGTGAACCTCAACGAGAACCTCCGTGGCGCCATATCGTTAGAGCTTCCCGAGGATGAGGGCGGTTGGGTGCTCGAAGGGCCCTGCAACATATTTCAGTGGGGCCATCCCGACGCTTTCCGTTGGAAGGGTTTGACGGCAGGGGAAGTGCTTGGACGATGGGGAAACTGGGCCGGTCTCGAAGATCTTGAAGCGTTGCCCGACGGATTGCGTCCGGTGGTTGTCGCACAGAGAGGAGTGATCGCTCTGCAGGTAGAAACGGTAAAAAAAATCGGAGGAAAGTAATGAAACTGCCGAAAACGGTAAAGGATGCCCTGAAAATTGTCGGCTCAGGAGGGGCTGTCGTTTATCTGACCACCAGCAGCGCTGCCGGAAAGCCCAATACGGTGGGAGAACGTTTCGTTGCGGTCTATGGAGACGAGTATATCCTTATAGCCGAAATGTTTGCCCAGAAGACGAGGGTGAACCTGAATGAAAATCCGCGCGCGGTCATTACGCTCGCACATCCGCTGAAAGGGAGGAGCTGGGCTTTTGCCGGTCCAACAGCCATCATCCAGGAAGGACATGCGCCTGACGAGGAGTTTGAAGGCGCACGCATTTCCGGCATCCTTGCCGAATGGGGCGATTGGGCGCAGAAAGAACCTCCGTCTGAGGTACCTCCCGACATCCGCCCGCCGGTGCTGGTCCAGCGGGGCGTGATCATCATGAAAGTGGAAAGCATTTACGATTTCGCCCCCGAACGCGCGGGGTTGCCGGTGAATTTTTGATGGACAACTGAAAACAGGAGAAAGGACAGATGGCTTTATTGACAACAAGGATGAAAAACTGGCTTGAAGGGACCGGGGCCCATATAGGCACAGCTTCGACCGAAGGTATTCCTACGGTAATTGTCGCGGCGAAAGCGTCTTTCGACAACAGCAATACCGTGGTTTTTGATCTGAGCGCCCGGCAGATTGACCATATCAGGAAGAATGTCGAAAGCAACCCTCAGGTTGCTCTCGGACCTGGCGGCCTTGGTTCCATCCGTGCGGCTTACCAGTTCAAGGGAACCGGCAGGATCGAGGGTTCCAGGCTGAAAGTCGCGATCGAAGAGATATACAGCACCAAACCGGGGCCGGAAGCCGGGCTGAGGCTCGACACTCTTCCCTTTGAATCGGTGCTTCGTTTCGAAAAGACGAGGTGGCAGGATGACGGCCCTCCCGCATCGGTTTGAGGAGGATGAATGATGAGCATAACCATTAAAAATACCGTTGAAGGCAGCGTCGATGCACGATGGCCGAAGCCGAAAGTGGTTCAGTGGCTCGAAACAGGTGCCATACCAGCGCTGGCTGGACTCTGGTTTCCCGACTGGGTGGGTGGTTACCTCACCCCAGGGGCAGGTGCAATCGCCCGGTTCGCATTTCCGCCGGTACTTACCTATGTCGGAGCGGTTATCCTGTTCGTTGCTTGTGCCCAGGGCGTAAAGCACATGGGCATTCACTACAGGGGCGTCCTCTCGGGTGGCGCTTCTGCAATATTTTTCGCGGCATTGAGCCTCGTGACGCATTTCCTCATTCCATCCGATCCTGTGCGATACATCGCCGTAACGGTCGGGGCGACGGTGCTGGCCCTGTTTTCGGGAACCCTCTTTTTCTGGTTCACGATAGCAAAAGTAGCAGAGATAACCACTGAAGCAAGGACCTACGCTACTGCGAAAGCCGTAGGGGTTCTGGGCATAGCCGCTCTCACTTCGGGGCTTGCTTCGCCGGTTCTTCTGCTTGCAGGTTCGGATGAATGGGGTATCCTCCTGAGGTTTTCGGTTGTGTTTACGACCTTTGCTTTCGCCTTCTGCAGGTATGGTGTGCACTGCTACAAGACGCAAAAATCCATCGGTGCCAGCTTTGCTGTACCTCCCGATGAACAGTTCTGGGTCTGAGATGGGAGCGTGGATCGAACATTTGAACTTTCCACCAGCCTTTCCCTGGATTGTGGCGGAGTACTGCGAAGGGTGTTCACATTGTGTGACGGCATGTGTTCATGGGGCACTTCAGATGTGCGAATCCTCGCACGATGGTGTTCAGCTGCCATGGGTGCTCGATATATCGCTCTGCAATGGCTGTGGCCGCTGCCAGCAATCATGCGTCCTGGGCGGCATTCAGCTCACCACGTATGTCGGTGAAGCGGTGAAGCGGATGCAGGATCGTTCACCACTGAAGGTACAGCTTCTCTGATTTTTCATTCTTGCACCGCATGAAATGTTCCGGTTCGTGCAATCAGGGACGGTTTCTTTTTTTATGCGCATTTCGAGTGGCCGGTGATGCCGGGTCTTTTAACGAAAGGTTATTCGGACTGGGTTGCCAGGCCGGAACGGATTTCAAAAGGTTCAGGAAGAATTGGCCCCTTTTTTCACGTCAGACGCAGGTAGACGGCTGAAAATCAATTTCCGGTTTGTTCGTCGGAACGGAAATGTTGTTACTTTACGGCTGCCGAAAAAACCATTCAGCCGGAAGGAGGAAAGATGAACCAGGAGGAGAACAGGGAAGCGGTAACGAAAATGTCGATGCAGTTCCTGGCCGAGGCGATAGGGCAGTGCCCCGCAGGCCTGGAAAAAAGCACGGACCGCGATATCGTCTTTGCCGTGGCAGGATTCCAGTATGGCGCTGTGCAGAGCGCAGCCTATCTTGCCGGTCTGGACGCGCAGGCGGCAGCGGAGATCGCATCAGAGGTTCTGGGCAGGATAAACGGGATGCATCAGGATGTGGTGGAGAATATCCTCTCCCTGATGCCGGTCCTTCTCCGAAAGGAGTATCCTCCGATCGGGATCGGTGGCAGGGCGATCATCGGCTTCTACAACTCCTCCACTGCAGAAGAAAAACTTTCCGCCGCCGACTCGCTCCGGGAAATCCTGAGGCAGATCGACGAAGCCTGACGCCTGGGGTTACCTCTATGCGGGTTGCAATGCCGGGCCGGCTTCAAGCTGTTTCGCTTTCCTGCCGAACCGCTTCGCTTTTCCGGGATCGGTCAGGTCCCAGTCGCGCAACTCTTCGTTCAGGAAATTTTTATAGAAAGCGGCAAGTTTTGTCCGGTCCTCTTCACTGAGCCGATCGACCACCAACCTTCCGCCGAAAGCCCCGGTCAGTGCCGGCTTTACAAGAAGCGGGGCATGCATGTTGTCCAGATAGTGCCCGATTCTTTCCTTTCCCTTTTCGGACCCATCCGCCGAACCGCAGACGATGAAGGTCCCGAGAAGCTTTTCCCGGAGGGCCTCACGCCCTGCCTGGAAAAATTCGGGTACGCGCTGATGGACCCCCTTGATCCATATTCCCGAACCGACGATGATGCGGTCGTATCCTGACAGCACATCCTGAAACGATATCCGTTCGATGTCCAGCAGGTCTACCGGCATATCCATCCCTTTTCGGACCCATACGACCGTATCCCTTGTCGCTCCGTACCTGGTCGCGTAAATGATCGCCGTCGGTTTCGTCCTGTCGCTGATGCGGGCTGCCGCTTCATATCCGAAGGACATCGCAAGCATGGCGAGAGAAGAGGATTGCAATGCCCTTGCAATGAACTCCCTCCGTGAAAGATAATCGGGATGGGCAGAGGTCATGATCAAGATGGGGAATGTTTGGAATAAAGGATGACGCTGTTCAGATTCGTCCGCTGTGAATATGGCGTAAAGTAAGGAAAACGGAACGCATCGTCAAATATCGAAATCTGACCCGGCCGGTCATGGTTCAAACACGAAAGCCCGCGGTGTGCGGGCTTTCGTGAACGCTGAACGTGCGTTTACAGTGGGTTAGTACCTGCCGTCCTGCGGCTTCAATGACCGATGTTTTCAACGTAAGGGTTGTGCTCTTCGAAATTATCCTTGTAGAAATCATAGCAGTTGAATTCCGGTTCTTCCTGGATTATTCCTCTGATGAGATTGTCGGCGATCCTCTCATAGGACTGTTCACCTTCGCCGCTTTCGATGCTTTCGATTCTTTTCATCCAGATAGAAAGCAATTCGGATTTTAAATGCTCTACAGTGCTCACTGCAAACCTCCTGTGGTTGATTTTCCAAGTTTCCGGCATTTATGGGTGCAAAGGTAACAAATTCCCCTGAAAAGTAGTAATACCGGATCGGACGGATTTTTACCGGTTGCCCCGCCATCGGGTTCAGGCGGTATTTTTTTGCTGAAAAAAGCGCTTCCGCTGATGTATGAACACGTGATTGGAATGCCGAAAATAAGTTGTAATTACCGCATAAATTGCATTATTTTTACTTTAAATCGTGAGTTCGCCATGATCGATGGAATCTGTAGAGGGAAGGCTGAAGAAGTCGGCAAGGAATGAAGCATATATATCCATCGAAGGATTGCATGAAGCTGTGCAGGCCCTTCATCGGCCGGATCGATTCCCGAATGGAAGCATATTTCTTTCCGGTCCGCAGTTCTCGGGTATTCAGCATCAATTCTATATCAAACCGTTCAGAAGGAAAGCTGCATGAATGAACATATGAGGTCGTCAACCGCACTGGTCAACCAGGTGCTGTCAAATCAGGATACGCTTGAAAAACTGAAGGAGGACCCGGAAGGAACGCTGAGGAAGGTCGAAGCTGAAGTCAATCAGCAGCTTACCCTGCCCGACCGGAAGGTGACCAATTTCATCCTGAGTTCGCCATTTAGTGCGAAAATTCGTAATCGTCAATTTTGTCAAGTAGGATGCCCGTAAGTTTGCTTGTGTCCATCTGCATCACGTGCACCTCACCGGTTCTATGATCAAGGATATGTGCT
>JAAXXI010000088.1 GCA_013334565.1 Chlorobiaceae bacterium | reverse complement strand
GTAGTTATTATGGTTGAAGGGAGATCAGTATTTCTCAACGCTACTAATTATGTGAATTTAAACAGTACTTTATTAACATGCAATGGCTATTTAGCATTATCCGGTTTGATTTTCCGGTTATTTGTAATCATCCTGAGCTATGTTATATTTAAATTTTTCCAAAGCAGAAGAACTCTGCCTGCCGAACGAATTTTCAACCGCCTTATGATTTCCGCCTTATGATTTCTATCAGCAATGTTTCAAAAGGGTCCATCATTCGTTTCAAAGGGGAACCCCACAGCATCGAGAGCCTCGTGCACCGTACGCCAGGTAACCTTCGCGCATTTTACCAGGCCAATATGAAAAACCTTAAGACGGGCCGTAACGTAGAATACCGTTTCAGTGCAAGCGAATCGGTCGATCTGATCGTGACCGAAAGAAAACAGTACCAGTACCTCTACCCCGACGGCAGCGATTACGTCATGATGGACAACGATACCTTCGACCAGATCAATGTCCCTGAAGTTGCCATAGGCTCAGGCGCCAGGTTCCTGAAAGACGGGATCACCGTGACCATCGTCTTTTCTGACGACGGGTCGATCCTCGCCGTAGAGCTTCCGACATTTGTCGAAGTCGAGGTGGTGGAAACCAGTCCCGCATCGAAGGACGACCGGGCGACCAGCGGCACGAAACCGGCTGTCGTGGAAACCGGAGCGGAGATCAGCGTACCGATGTTTATCCAGACCGGCAGTGTTGTTCGTGTGGATACCCGCACCGGCGAGTATATGGAAAGAGTGAAAAAGTAATTACCTTTGCATTGCATTTCGGGAAAGTGCGTTTAAACCTCAAGTAAATAATTACCATGAACCTCAACGAAATCAAGCAGCTCATTGACATGGTCAATGGCTCGGATCTCCAGGAAGCAACAATCGAGCAGGGCGACTTCAAAATAACGCTCAAGCGATATTCCGCCTCGACAGCACCAGCTCCAACCTTTACCGTTCAGACCGCACCTCCCGCACAGCCAGTTCTCCAGACAGCAGCACAGACCCAGCCCGCAGCCCCGGCAGCGGAGCATGTTTCCGGCCTTGTCGATGTCTGCTCGCCGATCGTGGGAACCTTCTACCAGGCAGCCTCACCGGACAGCCCTCCGTTTGTCGCCATCAATGACACGGTCAAAAAAGGCGATGTTCTCTGCATTATCGAAGCGATGAAGCTGATGAACGAAATCGAAGCGGAAATGTCCGGCACCATCGTAGAAATCCTTGTAGAAAATGGACAGGCAGTCGAATACGACCAGCCGCTGTTCCGTATCAAACCATAATTTCATCAGTTATTACCTTGTTCAAGAAAATACTTGTAGCAAATCGCGGCGAAATCGCCCTCCGGGTGATGCAGACCTGCCGCGAAATGGGTATCAGCACGGTTGCGGTCTATTCGACCGTGGATGCCGAATCCATGCATGTCAAATATGCTGATGAAGCCGTCTGCATCGGCCCAGCCCTTTCAAGGGAAAGTTACCTGAATATTCCCCGCATCATTGCCGCAGCCGAAGTCACCAATGCCGACGCCATTCATCCCGGTTACGGCTTCCTGGCTGAAAATGCTGACTTCGCGGAAGTCTGCGATTCCGTCAACATCAAGTTCATCGGCCCGACTGCAAAGATGATCAACTCGATGGGTGACAAGAACACGGCAAAGGCGACCGTCATCGCCGCAGGCGTTCCTGTCGTTCCGGGCAGCCCGGGACTGGTCACCGATGTAAAGGAGGCACTCGAGGTCGCCAGGAAAACCGGTTATCCGATCATCATCAAGCCGACGGCCGGCGGCGGAGGCAAAGGCATGCGCCTGGTCACCGAGGAAAAAGAGCTTGAAAAATCGCTCGTCGCCGCGCGCAACGAAGCCGAACAGGCTTTCGGAAACAGCGGCGTCTATATCGAGAAATTCGTCCAGAACCCCCGCCACGTAGAAATCCAGATCCTTTCGGACCAGCACGGCAACACGCTCCACCTCGGAGAAAGGGATTGCACCGTCCAGAGGCGCCACCAGAAACTCATCGAAGAAACGCCGTCCCCTGCGGTAGATGAAACGCTCAGGAAAAAAATGGGCGATGCCGCCGTCGCTGGTGCACGTGCGATCAACTACGAAGGAGCCGGTACGATCGAGTTCCTGCTCGACAAGAACGGAGAATTCTACTTCATGGAAATGAACACCCGCATCCAGGTCGAGCATCCCGTCACCGAAGAACGGTACGACGTCGATATCGTCAAGGAGCAGATCCTTGTTGCCGCAGGGGAATCTCTTGCCGGAAGGACATTCACCCCCAAGGGCCATTCGATCGAATGCCGCATTAACGCCGAGGACCCGGAGCATATGTTCCGTCCGTCGCCCGGCCAGCTCCAGGTGTTCCACACGCCGGGAGGCCATGGAGTGAGGGTTGACTCTCACGCCTATGCGAGCTATGTCGTACCGTCCAATTACGACTCCATGATCGCCAAGCTTATCGTTACGGCCCATACGAGGGATGAAGCCATTGCGAGAATGTCCCGAGCGCTCGACGAGTTCATCGTTGTCGGCGTGAAGACCACCATCCCCTTCCACAAGCAGGTGATGCATTCGCCGGTCTTCCAGAGCGGCAAGTTCGACACCGCCTTCCTCGAATCCTTCAGGTTCGAGAAAAAGTGACCCCTCTGTACACGATACCGGAAAAGGCTGCCCGAAAAGGCAGCCTTTTTTGTTCTATGTCCCCTGTATTTCAGATCTCCTTCGCGCCTGCCCGGATCATGTGCGCATGAGGGGTGATGCCACAAGGGGGATAAAGGGGCGGAGCCTGAATCGGCGACGCAGACAGGGTATAAATAAAGCGGCCTCACCTGGTATCCGATGAGGCCGCTTTATTGTTGTGCGACGCCGAGAAACGTTGCGGTTTATTCGAAATCCGCCGCTTCGCTCTCTTCTGCCACGGACTCGCCTTCAGCAGGCATCTCTCCGTTTCCGGATATTTCCGTGGTGTCGCCGACAAGCTTGATCGCCTTGTATTTCTTGAGGCCGGTACCGGCAGGGATAAGTTTGCCGACAATGACATTTTCCTTCAGGCCGCACAGGAAATCAACCTTGCCTGCAACAGCCGCATCGGTGAGTACCTTGGTCGTCTCCTGGAAGGAGGCTGCCGAAATGACGCTTTCCGTCTGCAGCGCTGCACTGGTGATGCCAAGCAGGACCGGATGGGAAGTTGCCTGCAGGGCCGGCTCGTAAGCGATCATCTGCTTGCTGTTCTTGCGCAGTTCGCGGTTGAGCTTCGTGATGTCGCGAAGCTTGTGCAGCTGGCTTTCCTGTATCCTTGCAGGGGCATCGCCCTTGTCGCTGATCCTGACTTTTTCGGCAATGCCTTCGTTGGCTTCAACAAAGGAGCTCCTGTCGATCAGGTCGCCCGGAAGCAGATCGGTGTCGCCGGGTTCTTCGACCCTGACTTTCTGCAGCATCTGGCGGACGATGACCTCGAGGTGCTTGTCGTTGATTTCAACGCCGGCATTGATCTGGTACACTTTCTGGATCTCGTTCACCAGGTACTGCTGCACGGCGTTTGGGCCCTGGATGCGCAGGATGTCCTGCGGTGAAACGGAGCCGTCGGTAAGCGGATCGCCTGCCTTGACCTCGTCGCCCTCGTTTGCGAGCACATGCTTTCCGAC
>JAAXXI010000049.1 GCA_013334565.1 Chlorobiaceae bacterium | reverse complement strand
GCCTTTCCACGATGTTGTCAAGCCCTTGTGGACATCGAAGTTGGTCTGGGCTTCGGTGGACGGATCGTACAGAAGCAGGTTGGGTGCGTATTCTTCGAGACTGAATTCATGCAGGAAGACAGAAAAAGGGAGCTGGTGCGGTTCTTCGCCCTGCATGGTGAACCCCACATTGCTTGATTTGCCTTCATCGACCGGTATGATCAGTCGCTGCAGGTCGGTGCTTCCGAAAATTCCGCAGGAAAGGGCCATCCAGAACCCTGCATGGAAGAGGATGAACTGCAGGTTCTGCATTTTGAAAGGGACCAGCTTCCACGAGAGACCGATGCCGAGGTTGACCAGGAAAAAGATCACGGTCAGGGCGAATGGCCAGCTTGAAAAGATGTTGCTGAGGCCGAAACGCACGGCCATAGAACCCGTCGCTTCGGTATCCTGGGGAACCACACCGCCGATCAGCGAAAGGAGAGCGATTGCAAGGATGAGAGAGAGCCCGAGCGGAATGCCGCCGAGCCATTTGACCACGGGGTTGTTCCTGAATGCCAGCCCGGCGCTTATGACCGTTACCGCAAGGAGGGCAAGGAAAAGTGCGTTGAAGGGAAGGTGCGGCTGCGGGATCCCTTTTCCTGCGGCGGTAAACTGGATGAGGAAACCGGCAAGTACTGCGGTTGCCGTAAAGAGGATGGACTCCCTGAACTCCCAGGGATCCTGAAACAACTGACGTCGGACTGCTGCCATAATTAACTATTGCTGAAAGATGGATAAACCTTTACCTGAAAAGCACCTCTGCCCTGTTGCGCATCGGAGCTTCAATGCATGGTACGGGTGCAAACTGAAAAGAAAACCGGAACGGTTGCGGTGCCTGCACAGCTGCCGGAAAAACGGATGTATCGCAGTTCGATATCTCGGGATCAAGGAGAAGGGAATAGACAGGAATGGATTTCCGCAGAACCCGGTCCCGGCTTCAAGTTTTCGGTCCGGTCGTCATCCGGCTGTCGATGGCAAAACAGAAGCCCGCTTTTCAATTGCAACAAATATAAGCGAGCTTCCTGCCTTAAACAAGTAACAATTGTCAACTTTCTTCAGGAAAAATTTGCGGAATATTAACAATTGTTTAAATTCAGAGCGAAATGGTTTACTGGCTTGTCTTGTAAAGATGGGGTGTTTCCCGGTTTTCAGAAATTCCGGCGCTGACGTTAATCGATTTTATTTTTTTTTGCAATTTCGATTAACGATTGTTATAATCTTAACGATTGTTGACCCTAAAGGTCTTCCTCCCAGGATACATGACTATTTCGATTGCCTGAGCATAACGTATCTCCGGCAATCTTTTCGCGCCTGCGGTGCGTTGTTGTGTTGCGGTGCCCGGTTATGAATGGTTCTCTTTATAATCCCGATTCTCATTGTTTTTGACTTGATTGATATCTGCTGATCTGTTATTGCCTTCTGCTGTCTTGTTGTGCGGGTCTTCCTGCCCTTGTTTGTTACGCTGCGCTTTTTCGTTTCGTCAGTTTCAGAGGATTGTTTTGGCGGTTGTAAACGCTTCTGTCGTCTTTCATCCCGCATTTCCTCACTGATTTAAAAGATCTATTTGCAATTCCTGCCGGTCATTTATGGCAGCCGGCTTTATCTCAATCCAGGTTGAGGTGCGTCCTTCGATGCGCTTTTTTCTGAATGCGCTGTGCATCCGGCAGGGGTTTCGTGTGTTATGTCGTCCTAAAGAAAGTAGTTCATGAAAAACCAACAATAACCAACAAGTCAAACGTGGAGTGGCTTATGAAGAAAACAACCGCAGTAAAAATTGCATCCCTCGCGACACTCGGCATGGTGCCCATGATGATGTGGAGCCAGGACAGCCAGGCAATCCCGGCATTCGCCAGGAAGTACCAGACCTCCTGCTACACCTGTCACTCAGGTTTCCCTGCAAGGAACGCCTTCGGTGAAGCCTTCAGGAACAACGGTTACCGCTGGCCGGGAGGCGAGGACGAGGACCATGCGAAGCAGGAGCAGACCAAGATGGGCAGCGACGGATGGAAGAAAACCTTTCCGAATTCTCCCTGGCCTACCGATATCCCTGGATTTGCACCTTTCGCATTCTGGATCCGCGGTGATGTTCTATCCTGGACTGAGGAGCAGTTGAACGCCCAGGCGGGTACCGTTAAAACTCCATCGAAGTTTAACTGGGGGACCTCGCCGCTCGGAAGCGCAACGCTCTTTTTCGGTGGTTCTATGGGGAACAATTTCTCGGCGTTCGGATCCTATAATATAACTGCTACAACAACGACAAAGGCGGGTCATAATCCTCCGACAAGCACTGATGATTATTCGTCTACAACCACAGTTACTTCTGCAGCAAGAGGGCGTGTGGTCTGGGCGTTCAAGCCCGGCATTAATTTTGCGCTGGGCAACGGCTTCTCCGACTTCAACTTCGGTAGCGCCAACACCACCTATGCGAGCACATTCCCGAATCCAGGAACTGGCGCGGAATTCAGCTACATCACCGGTGAAAAATCGGGCGGCTTCAAATTCATACTTGGTGCAGCTGAGAACGGTACAAGCGATGTAAACCATGTGAATGACCTTACCTATGTCAGGGCGAAGTACAAAATCGGCGGAGCGGGCCTCCTGAGCGGTGCCGGCGGTACCCTTGGAAACGAGTATGTCGGCATCGACAACCATTTTGCCATCGGTGCTTCGTATATGGGAATTCGAAAGGAAGCGTTACTGACGGGAACAAGTGCCTGGGCTGGAGAGACTGGTGTTTGGGGGGTCGATGCGGAAGGCAGTATCGGCAACTTTATGCTTGGTGCGGGCTACAGCAGGGATGTCGATCTCGGGTTCAACAACTACCGTGTTGATGCCACCTATTTCCTCTATCCCTGGCTGAAGTCGACGGTCACCTATTCCAACCTGAGGGAAGGCGATCCGACGGCTAACGATCCGACACTTGCATTCGGGCTTACCGCTCATCTGCGTGCCAATGCGCTTGTCGGACTTACCTACACGCATCACACGAGGGATTACAACCTGCCACTGAAGTCAAGCACGACAACGTTCACCGATACGGTGGTGCTGGGTGCGCAGTTCGCTTTCTGATGCCTTCATGAATTGAGAGGCTGTATGACGGAAACATGAAAGGCGCGTTTCTCCTTTCGCGCCTTTCATGACTTCCTGGTGTTGATTGTATGCTCCTGGATTGAGGTTCTGTGTGTTTAAATGGTTGTGTGTTGGAAGGCGCACCGCATAAAATAACTCTTACTGACGAGAGCAGTTGCGGTGTGCTTTTTTTAGGGAGCGTCTTCAGGCGGTTTCCCCTCGATTTCGTTTTTCAAAAAGAACAGGTTTTAACCGAAAGAAACAATCTGCTATGCAGGATGATAAAGAGCTCGTGACCGGGCACCATGGAGAAGCGGCTACGCATGGCACGGCACATGCAGCAGCCGGACAGGCTGAATCCGACAGCCGCCGTCAATTTCTTAACCGCGTCGGTTGGGGAAGCCTGATAGGGTTCCTCGCCATCAACGGGGCGGCATTCCTGCGGTTCTTCTACCCGAGGGTGCTGTTCGAACCGGCATCACGTTTCAAGGTTGGGTTTCCGGCCGACTATCCTCCGGGAACGGTCAACTCCCAGTACCAGAAAGAGTTCGGTACCTGGATCATCAGGCTTCAGGACGGCAGCTTTTTCGCCATGGAGTCGAAGTGCACCCACCTCGGCTGCACGCCGAGCTGGATGGAATCCCAGAAAAAATTCAAGTGCCCCTGCCACGGCAGCGGCTACTATATCACCGGCCTGAATTTCGAAGGTCCGGCACCGAGGGCGATGGACCGGTTCAAGATCAGCATTGCCGAAGACGGCCAGCTTCAGGTAGACAAGACCATAAAATACCCGGGCATTCCGGGCAAGGAATCAAACGAGGTCTATCCCCAGAGCCTGCTCAGGGCGTGATCGTTATCAATAAATGCCAACAGCAGCAAGCATATGAGCATCGATGAAACAAGGGCCGAGCCCGCTGGGCATTCAGAGCGGCAGGGAACGCGAAAGCGCGGTCTTGCACTGATACGCTCCGAGTGGTGCACCGGCTGCAGGATCTGTGTGCAGTCGTGCCCGACACACTGTATATCGATCGTCGAGTCCGAGCTGAACTTCAACGGGGTTGCGGTCGTCGACATGCAGCATTGCACCGGCTGCAATATCTGCGCGATCGATTGTCCCTGGACGAGTGTCGAAATGTTCAATCCCGACGGGACAAAAAGGGACCAGGTCCACTACGAAAAGCAGCTCAAGAGGCTGCGCGGCTACCAGTAATCTGTTCAGTAAATAAAATGATACGGTACAATGAATAACCCAACGGACATCAAAGAGAGGATCAAGAAGAATCTCGTCTGGAAATCCATTTTCAGAAGGGATTACCGCAACACGGTCCGGGACAGGGCCCAGGCCATTTTCGGCAACATTTTCCTTCACCTGCACCCCGTACAGGTCAGGGAAGGGGCCGTCAAGCTGCGCTTCACCTGGGGCATGGGCGGCATCACCTTTTTCGCCTTCATCATCCTGGTCATCACGGGCGTCGTGCTGATGTTCTACTACCATCCGTCGATCGAGCAGGCCTATTCTGATATCAAGGACCTCGAGTTCCAGGTGCCGTTCGGCGTCATCCTGAGGAACCTCCATCGCTGGGGCGCCCACTTCATGGTCATCGTGGTGATGATCCATATGTTCAGGGTTTTCATGACCGGCTCGTATAAAGCGCCACGCCAGTTCAACTGGGGTATCGGCGTGATCCTGCTTGTGCTCACGTTCCTTCTCAGCTTTACCGGTTATCTCACTCCATGGGACCAGCTCGGTTTCTGGGCAATCACCGTAGGCACCAACATGGGCGCGGCCACTCCGCTGCTCGGATATCAGGGGCCGTTCAGCGAATTTCTGCACATAACGCCGTTCAACGACGTGCGGTTTGCACTCCTCGGCGGTTCACGCGTCGCCGGAAACGCGCTGCTCAGGGCTTACATCTGGCATTGCGTAGCTATTCCGCTGGTTTCGGTGATCCTGATGTTCGTTCATTTCTGGCGTGTGAGAAAAGACGGCGGCATTTCAAAACCTCAAAAATAATCAGACCGGGCGCAGTCAATCATGAACCCATTTATTGAAATCATTACCCAGCCTGATAATATCGCCATCGTGATCATGATCATGCTGGTGACCTTTTTCACGCTGTGGGCTTTCCAGCAGGCTTTGGACAATGACAAGCTCATAGCGGCGGGCAAACCTGTCGACGGCGAGAACGAGGGGCTTGTCGATACGTTCAAACCGCTTGTGCGCATCGAGCTGATCATCGCGCTTGCGGTCATGGTATTCCTGACCTTCTGGTCGATTGTCGTCGATGCTCCGCTCGAGGAAATCGCCAACCCGACCCTGACGCCCAACCCTGCCAAAGCGCCCTGGTACTTCCTTGGCCTGCAGGAACTGCTCGTCTATTTCGATCCGTGGCTTGCCGGCGTTGTGCTGCCGACCCTGATCATCGTCGGCCTTATCGCCATTCCCTATATCGATATCAATCCCAGGGGGAACGGCTACTACAGTTTCGAGGAAAGGAAATTCGCTATCGTCACCTTCTCGTTCGGCTTTTTCATCCTCTGGCTGCTGCTTATCGTCATCGGGGTCTTTTTCAGGGGACCGGGCTGGCTCTGGTACTGGCCCTGGCAGGAATGGGACCATGCGAGGGTAGTGTTCGAACCGACCCGCGACTTGTCCAACGTCATCGGTATCGATTCACGATCGCTCCCCGGATTCATCATCGGTGCCATTCTCGTGAACGGCTACCTTGTCGCCGGTATGGTCGCTCCATATAAATACCTGAAGAAGAAAATGCCGGACTTTCTGAAACAGTTTGGAATGATCCGTTATCTCGTCACCACGTTCCTGTTCATCACCATGATGTCCATCCCGATCAAGATGGTGCTGAGGCTCGTGTTTCTCATCAAGTATATCTGGATCACCCCCTGGTTCAACGTCTGAAACAGAGGCGTTCACCCCAGGTAATCCGACAGGTCATTATTAAAGTCCAAACAAACAGTTGAAAATGGCGACTGATAATCAGAATAAATCATCGTACAGAGTTTATCTCTTCGTGTTTTTCAGTGTACTTCTTCTGCTCATGACGCTCTGGATCGTCTGGGACGACGAGTTTGGACTGAGGCCATGGAAGAAATACCAGAAGGAATTCAAGTCGCTGAAGCATGAGCAGCTCCAGAAGGAGTACGACAAAGCGCAGAGCGATTTCCGGAAATCCGGGGACGCCCAGACGCTTGCCCGCCTGGAAGCCCAGTTGAAGAAGGCGAAAGATCTTTTCAACAGCAGCGAGGTCCAGCAGAAATACAAAAAGCTGAGCGGACAGTGGGCAGACGTGCATGAAAGCGCCGCCCGCAACCAGAAAGAGCTGCAGACCAACAGGGGGCAGTACCTGGAAACGGAGTACTATTTCACCAAGACGCAGAAGCCCGAGTACAAGAAAAAAATGGACGAACTGCAGAAGCGCATCGATGCCATTACCGCGAAAGGTGCCGCGATGCAGAAGCAGGAGGAAGCGCTCAAGGCGGCTCTTGTGCCTTTTACTTCCGGCATCGCCGATATCGAGGCTGAGATTGAAAAAATGAAAAGCCCTCTCGAGGAAAAAAAGGAAAGGATCGGTACGAGTGACAAGGTCCCGGTAGAAATCAAGCAGGTCTATATTCGTGACATTGACCTGGCGGACCGATGCCAGTCATGCCATATCGGTATCGACGGATCGAAACAGATTTCCACGAAACAGCCCTTTACCCGGCATCCGGCAAGCTTTGTTTTCCTGAAGAACCACGATCCGGAAAAATTCGGCTGCACCTTCTGCCATCGCGGCCAGGGCAGGGCAACTACTTCGGTCCAGAAAGCGCACGGCAACGTGAAGCACTGGGAAGAACCCATGCTCGAAGGTGACATGACCCAGACTTCGTGCCTGAAATGCCATGGCGATGTCAAACACCTCAGGGGTGCCGAATACATTGCGCAGAGCACTGAACTGATCAAGAAATACGGCTGCTACAGCTGCCACAAGATCCCTGGTTACGATTCAATCGGTGATGTCGGACCGGTACTGACCGAGGTTGGCACGAAGGTGAACTACTCCTGGGCCATTAACTGGCTTCTCGATCCGAAGAACTACTTCGCCACGGCCCGTATGCCCAAGTTCTTCTTTACGCAGGACGAGGCCGAGTCGATTGCCGATTACCTCTTCAGCATGTCCGGAACGACGCGCCACGATGTGGATTATTCGACCGAAACGCCTGACGAAAAACTGGTAGAACAGGGCAAGACCCTCTGGAGCCAGGCCCGCTGCAACCTCTGCCATATCACGAACGGCAAGGGAGGCAACAACGTGAAGGTCTATGCGCCTGACCTGAGCAAGGTCGGCAGCAAAGTGAACAAGGAGTGGCTGTTCCGGTGGATCAAGAACCCGAACGCCTATTTCCCTGGCACCAAGATGCCAAGGTTCCGCTTTACCGATGAGGAGATCAAAGCCCTTGTCGAGTATATCGTGAGCGAGTACACGGATGACGAAGCTTCACCGAAGTACACGACTCCTGTGGAAATCAAGTCCGAGTCCATCAAGAAAGGCAAGGACCTTATCGTGAAATACGGCTGCTACGGCTGCCACAAGCTTCAGGGTATGGAAAGCATGGGCCAGATCGCCCCGTCTCTTGTGAGCCAGGGGGTTACCTTCCTGAAAGCGGACGAGATGCGTGAAAAAATCGGCACCGAACTGTCATCCATCGGCAGCAAACCTGTCGACATGCTTGACTTCGGTAAACTGAAGAAATCCATTTCGAACGACAGGCTGAGCTATATCAAACAGAAGCTGAGAGACCCGAGGGGCTACAGGCTTGGCCTCAGGATGCCGAACTTCCGCCTGACCGAATCCGAAATCAACGGCCTGGCTGCAGTGCTCTACGGCTACACCGACAACAACGTGCCGTCACGCTTCATGGTGCCGTCGCGCCAGGAACTCGATAAAATGGCCGGTGTGCAGTCCTACAAGTTCACCGGAGACTTCGCAAAGATCATCGAGGATGTCAAATGCACCAACTGTCATTCAATCAAAGGCATCGGCGCCGATTACGCTCCGGACCTTTCGTTGGCTGGCAGCAAGCTGCAGGAATCATGGATACGCAAGTTCCTTGCAAACCCTGACGTGATACGTCCATTGCTGCAGCAGATGCCCAAGCTCGGCCTGACTGGAGGTGCTGCCCCGGCAAAGATAACCATGCCGAAGTTCAATCTTGGCATCCAGAAAGTGGAGGATACGAACCGGTCTGATGTCGATGTCATCATCAACTACTTCCAGCAGGAACTGGTGACGACCGATATTCCGAAAGAGATTCCGGTCATCACGACCCTGACACCGGAAGATCAGATTGCCAAGGGCAAGGAACTCTATGACCAGAAAGGGTGCCGCTCCTGTCACCAGGTCGGTACGGATGGCGGCGCGCTCGGGCCGAACCTGTCGAATGTCGGCAACCGCCTGAACCCTGGATTTATCTTCAGGCATCTCGAGAATGCCCGCAAGTTCAAGCCCGATATCGTCGAGCCGAACTACGGGTTCTCCGAGCGCGAGAGGATTTACCTGACAAACTATCTGATGACCCTGAAACTGAACGCCAAGTGATGCAAAAAAACATGAGAACAAGAACTATCGCTCTATTCGCAGCACTTTCCGTACTTGCAGTTACGGGTTGCGGCAAGAAACCGGCGAAAGCCCCGAAAAACGCCATGACTGCCGCCGATTCGGCGGCAGCGGCCTCGAAACAGCCATACGCCATGAAAGAGGGGAAACGGCTTTACAACCACTACTGCGGGGTATGCCACGGTGAGTCGGGTGACGGTGCCGGCCAGTATTACGGCCTTACTCCTACGCCGGCAAACTTCACGGACAAGGCATTCATGAAGTCGCTTTCCGACGAGGCGCTCTACAAAGCCATCAACGAAGGTTCTGCTTCCGTCGGTAAATCCAACATGTGCCCGCCGTGGGGGAATTCGTTCAATCCCGAGGAGATCGAGTTCATCGTCGGGTATATCAAAACCCTCCAGGGCAGCTGAGATTTCTCGGAAAGATTTTTTTGTGTATAATTGTTAATACACGCAATATTCTGCAATAACCATAAAAAAAGGAGAGAGGCGTTATGAAAAATAAAGGTAACCTCTTGAAAGCCGGTCTTTTAACGGCATGCTTCGGGTTCATCGGTTCCAATGCGTTCTGTGCGGGCACGGTTTCCGGTACGGTTGACGCTGCGGTGCCGAAGTACAAGAAAGACACGGTGGTCTATATCAAGGTACCCGGTCCGGTTAAAGGCGGAACTGGTGAAGTGGACCAGAAAAACCTCGTCTTCGTTCCTCACGTGCTTGCCGTTCCTACCGGCTCCAATGTGGCGTTCAAGAACAGCGACAAGGTAAACCACAACATCTTCTCCGCAGATGCCTGCAAGAAGTTCAATCTTGGCACCTACAACCCCGGTATGGTGAAAAATGTCGTTTTCGACAAGCCCTGCATTGTCAACCTGCTCTGCAACGTCCACTCCGAAATGTCCGGCTATGTCGTGGCGGTAGACAGCAATTATATGGCGGTAACCGGTGCTGACGGAAAATTCACCATCGCAAATGTCCCTGCCGGCACCTATGAGGTCGGTGTATGGAACGAAAAGCTGAAAGCCCCGAAAACGATGGTCACTGTCGCCAACGGACAGTCCGCAACGGTTGCGATCAACCTCGCGAAATAACTCCATGCATTGTCATAATGCGAAAAAGGCGCCTGAACAGAACGGCGCCTTTTTTATGTTCATTTTTCAGGCTAAAGAATCGTCTCACCTATTCATCTGCAAGTCGTTTTTTCATTTCCTGCCCGCAAATTCCACTTTTTCCTGTGTTTTTAGGCGAATTTTAGGAAAGGCTTAATGCTCCTCTAAGGTTTTTTGGGTTAATCTATGCAAAGACAGAGAGGCGTGTTCTATCCTGAACCTGATCGTTTTATACCCTTTGAATCGGTCAGCGCATTAACAATTGTTACATCCTTCCCCAGGGATGTCAGGCATGGATCATTCATCTCTTGTCGTATCCCGTAGTCTGTTGTTACATCGTTGGTGGTTTTCGGCCATGAGCAGAGGGACTGACCGGTTCCCGAAACAGGTCAAGGGCGTTCTATGTGCATGATCATCTTTTGCCCGAGTGCAGGTGATGAGATGCTCAGACAAAGATCGCTGAACGGTTTATGAATTATTTGTTAACAATTGTTGAATAGTCAAATAAAAAAACAGGATGCATATGAAGAAAAAACGAATGGTGAAAGCATGGTGGGTTACTGCAGTTATGATTTCCTGCCTTGGCTTCTTCGGAAACGCTTTTGCGATCAGCGCGGGCAGTCCAGCCCCGGACTTTGATTTGCCCGGAACGAAAGGGAATGTCAAGCTTTCGAATGCATCAGGATCGGTGATTTACCTTGATTTCTGGGCATCATGGTGCGGACCGTGCCGGCAGTCATTTCCCTGGATGAACTCGATGCAGGAGAAATACCGTGCCCAGGGCCTGCAGGTTATCGGAGTCAATCTCGATGCAAAAAACGAGGATGTGCAGAAGTTCCTCTCCCAGTTACCTGCACAATTCACCGTGGCATTCGATTCGAAAGGGACAACTCCCGGAGCCTACGGTGTAAAGGGCATGCCGACAAGCTTTCTGATAGGAAGGGATGGAAAGATTATCGAGGAGCACAGCGGTTTCAGGGAAAGTGATCGTGATGTGCTGGAGCAGAAAATCAAGTCAGCGCTGGAGGCAGGGAAATGAAAAATCAGGCATTGCAGAAATTGTTTCATGCGTTCATGCTGCTCATCATGCTCGCATTGTCGGCCTGCTCTACGGTACAGCCGTGGGAGAAGGGCACGCTTGCCCGGCCGGAAATGACATTCGAGGGGGATCCGCTCGACACGAAGTATACCGAACATATCTACAGCAGCAAAGAAGCTGCTTCCGGTGGCGCCGGTGTGGGCGGCGGCGGTTGCGGATGCAATTAAACGAAACTTTAATATTTCCTGAAATTCATGACTACGATCCCGAGCAAGAAAAAACCGTTTCTTGGGGCAGCCCTTTTTGCCGCGACCCTGAGCCTGCCGTTCTCGCATGCGGCATTTGCCGAGGCTGCACCCGAGAAGAGCATCATAGCTTTCAAATACCTCAATTACCAGGACTGGCAGCCTGAACAGGACAGGGTGGGCGTCAATGCCTATTCAGTCATGGCGACCGTACCGATTGCAGGCAAATGGTCTATCAGCACAACCTATACGAACGACTCGGTTTCCGGCGCTTCACCGGAGTACCATAGTTATATCGAACCGGAGATGATTTCCGGCGCTTCAAAAATAAAGGAAAAACGCCAGGCGGTAGACTTCGGTCTTACTAGGTATTTCCAACGCGGCAGTATAACGCTCGGCAGCAGTTATTCCAGTGAAAACGATTATATCTCCAGAAACTATTCCGTACAGGGAAGCATTGATACTGCGGACAAGAATACGACCTTCACACTTGGCGGCAGCTATACCACGGACACCATCAATTCAAGCAATGGTGAAGCTGAAAATGAGTCGAAGAAAGTTATTGCTTTTCTCGCAGGAGTGACGCATGTGATGTCAAAAAATGACATCGTTCAGTTGAACCTTGGCTATTCCAACGGTTGGGGCTATTATAGTGACCCTTACAAGATTTATGATCTCAGACCAGACAGACGGAACAGTAAGACGGTCATGACCCGATGGAACCACCACTTCGACGGAACCGACGGGACAAGCAGATTTTCTTACCGCTATTATATGGATTCATTTGGCATTGATGCGCATACGTTTGGTTTGGAATATGTCCAGCCGCTACCTAATGACTGGACCATGACTCCATCGATAAGGTTCTATTCCCAGACCGCGGCAGATTTTTATCAACCAGTTGATCCTGCGCTCCCGGTAATGGACAATCCACTTTATTGGTCTTTGAATCCGATGTCTTTAGATCAGCGGCTCTCCGCTTATGGGGCAATTACTCTCGGAATAAAGATCGAAAAAGAGTTTGCAAAGGAATGGACGATCGATGTCAAGTTCGATTACTACATGCAGAGGGCAAAATGGTGCTTGAGCGGAGGTGGAGATAAAAATCTCGAGCCTTTCAATTTCAGGAGCATCCAGGTCGGCATTTCAAAGAAGTTCTGATTCTCAATACCGGGCCCCATCCCGGAGATATCATCAATTCTTTTCCCTGCGGCAAAAGGCGTTGTTCGCCTTTCCGCAGGGCTTGCTATCCGTCAACATACGGGTAAGGGGGACCTTCATCTTTTTTGACGGTTTTTGCTGATGCGCGGCAACGGAAAGGATAGAACAAATTTCGATTTGACAGCAGTAAACCAGATAGCAGACAGGAAAAATCATAAAACAATGCATAAGGAATCATGGAGCAACTGAGAGAATGTGGAGGGATGGCAAGGAAAGCGGTGATGATGATGTTGCTGCTGTTTGCAATGAGTGCAAGGGCGATGGGTGCGGATTTTCTTGATCCGGAGCAGGCGTTCCGTGTGAAAGCGGTGCTTGGCACTGACCGGACGGTGCAACTGCATTGGGACATCGCGAAGGGGTACAAACTTTACCGCGACCGGGTGAAAGTGAGTGTGACGAAGGGCAATGCCCGTGTCCAGGTGCCGGCACTGCCGAAAGGGATAATGGTGGCGGACCCGTCGAGTGGTGAAAAGATGGAGATTTACCATGACCGGCTCGATGTGCGTCTGCCGCTGGTGAAGGGGGACGGGAAATTCACCCTGAACGTGGAATATCAGGGATGTGCGGAGGACGGTCTGTGTTATCCGCCGATAACGAAGGCGATCGGGCTCGACGCCGGCCCGGCAGGTATACTCGCGAAGGGCCGCGAAACTCCTGCTGCACCTGCAGCGAATGCCGTCGCTGTGGCGCAGCAGCCTTCGGTTTCTGTATCTCCTTCATTGGCCGCTGTACCGGTAAAGCCCGCATCTGCAGCATACACATCTAAAGAGAAGGAGAACGATTTATCTCTTGCAAGGGCGACGCTTGCGGGCGGCAGCCTCTGGAAAATCAGTCTTGCGTTTCTCTTTTTTGGACTTCTGTTGTCGTTCACGCCCTGTGTGCTTCCGATGATCCCGATCCTGTCGTCGATCATCGTAGGCGAAGGCGAGGTGACGCGCAGAAGGAGCTTTCTTATGGCGGTGGCTTACTGCCTGGGCATGTCGCTGGTCTATACATCGCTTGGCGTTGCGGCGGGGCTTGCAGGCGAAGGATTGTCGGGTGCGTTGCAGAAGCCGTGGGTACTGGTTCTTTTTGCCCTGCTGCTGGTACTGCTGTCGCTGTCGATGTTCGACGTGTACCAGCTGCAGATGCCTGCGTCGATCCAGAATCGCCTGAATCAGGCATCGGGAAAGCAGAAGGGAGGGAAATTCATTGGGGTGTTCGTGATGGGTGCGCTTTCGGCACTGATCGTCGGGCCTTGCGTTGCCGCGCCGCTTGCAGGCACGCTGGTCTATATCAGCCAGACAAAGAACGTTGTGATTGGTGGCCTGGCACTCTTTTCCATGGCTGCCGGGATGAGCGTTCCGCTCCTGCTTGTGGGACTTTCGGCGGGCAGCCTGCTTCCAAAGGCCGGCGCCTGGATTATCAGCGTGAAATATGTCTTCGGTCTGCTTCTGATCGCGGTCGCGCTCTGGATGGTGTCGCCGGTTATTCCTGCACAGGCTGTGATGGTTTTATGGGGCGGGTTCGCCATGCTGTGCGCGGTGTTTCTGAGGGTATTCGATTCGTTGCCGGACAAACCCGGCATCGGGCAGCGTTTCGGAAAGGCACTTGGCCTCATGCTGTTTGTCATCGGAACGGCGGAGCTTGCCGGAGCTGCATCTGGCGGGGATAATGCGCTTGAACCCCTCAGGCACTTTCAGGCATCTTCGGATCGTGTGTCCGGCGGAGAAGAAAAGCTTGCATTCACGCGGGTAAAGACGCCTGCGGAGCTCGACGAAGCGCTGAAGAGCGCCCGCGGGCCGGTGATGCTGGATTTCTATGCGGACTGGTGCGTTGCGTGCAAGGAGATGGACAAGTTCACGTTCCATGATCCCAAAGTCAAGTCGGAGCTTGGGAAAATGACCCTGCTGCAGGTAGACGTAACGGCTAACAGCGATGATGATCGCGCCTTGATGAAGCGGTACGGCCTCTTCGGCCCACCGGGCATCATCTTTTTCCGTAATGCGGAGGAAATACCGCAAAGCAGGATCGTCGGTGTCATGGAAGCGGGGTCTTTTTTAAATCATCTCAACCAAGTATCGGGTTAATGTAATGGCAAGGAACCTGTTCCGCCAGACTCGTTCTTTATTCCTGTAAAAAAAGAGCTTGTACTGGAAGGTCACAAGAGATATGGCGAAAAGCGGATTCGTAAATAATCCTTTGCGAAGGTTTGTATCGAAATATTTCAAAGTGAATTGGACGTGGGGCTGTTGACCATGATTTGAGCAGTTGCCCCCCTATTTAACATTGACCAGGAGTACAAGCATCACAGATGTGACTTTATGTTGTCATATCGAAAGGTAAGTGACTGTTCAGAAGTTGAGAGTAAGGAAGTGACAATAACTAACTAGATACACGAAAAAACGGGAGAAAACTATGGCGACCTATACCAAGACAGGTACAGTGAACAATGATTCTTATACCTTGGGATCTTTTAACGGGAGTAAGCCCCCGAGCGGGAATATTTACATTTTGGATGGGCTCGCGGGGAACGATACGTTGCGCTTAGGCAGCGGAAACAGTTACTTGGATAGATATCTCAGTACAGATTTCACAATAGAGGCAGTTGACGCTAACGGATTCATTGTGGTTACTGGTGCTAGCATAGGCGGAACAAAATTAACGCTCCAACTAAAAAGTGTTGAGACACTTGTATTCTCTGACAAGTCAGTCACGCTTAATTACATGCCTGCGGACACGACGGCACCTACGGTGACGACGTTCAGTCCTGCGGACAACTCGACGGGAGCCGTGGTTGGGAGCAATATCGTGGTGACGTTCAGCGAGGCGGTCCAGCGCGGTGCGGGGCTGATCGAGATACGCCAGGGCTCGGCTGGAGGGACGGTTGTTGCGAGCTATGATGCGGCCACGAGCGGCAACCT
>JAAXXI010000048.1 GCA_013334565.1 Chlorobiaceae bacterium | reverse complement strand
CTACAGTGTCAATGTAGCGCTCTAACCAACTGAGCTAATCGTCCTCTTGGAAAGGCTGTAAATATAGGCTTTCCCCGCAAAATTCCAAACATCGGAAAGGCCTTCACCGCAGATTATGCAGTTTTTTTCTGCTTGCCCTCCCCGGTGAGGTATTGCGGCGGCGACTTTTTCTCGATGGTATCCGCCGTGATAACGCATTTGTGAACCCCGCTCATGGAGGGAAGCTCGAACATGATGTCGATCATGACGTTCTCGAGCACCGAACGCAGGGCCCGAGCCCCTGTTCCCCGCTCTATGGCGATTTCGACGACCTTGTCGAGCGCATCGTCGGTGAATTCGAGTTCGACCCCGTCCATTTCGAAAAGTTTCCTGTACTGCCTCGTAATGGCGTTTTTCGGCTCGACGAGGATGTTGCGCAGCGCGGTTTCGTCGAGCTGGTCAAGGGTTGAGATCACGGGAAGGCGTCCGATGAATTCCGGAATAAGTCCATACTCGTGTAGATCATCCTGGACAACAAACCTGAGAATTTCCGGATCGTAACCGGTATTATGGTGCTTTACCTTTGAACCGAATCCCATGGAGGATTTCGAAACCCTGCGGGCAATAAGTTTATCAAGCCCTTCGAACGCGCCGCCGCAGATAAAGAGAATATTCTTGGTGTTGATGTTGATCAGCTGCTGCTCCGGGTGCTTGCGCCCACCCTTGGGAGGCACGCCGACAACGGCCCCTTCGAGGATCTTCAGCAGCGCCTGCTGGACCCCTTCGCCGGAAACATCGCGGGTGATGGAAACATTGGCTGATTTGCGGGCGATCTTGTCGATTTCGTCGACATAGATGATGCCGCGTTCGGTCCTTTCGAGATTGAAATCGGCGGCATGAAGCAGCCTCGCCAGGATGGTTTCCACATCGTCGCCTACATAACCCGCTTCGGTAAGCGAAGTCGCATCGACAATCGAGAACGGCACTTCAAGAAGGTTTGCGAGGGTCTGGGCAAGCAGCGTCTTCCCTGTCCCGGTCGGGCCGATCAGGAGGATGTTGCTTTTTTCGATAACCACGCCGTCATCGTCACGCATCCACTCCTGGGACTCGATCCTCTTGTAGTGGTTGTAAACGGCGACGGAAAGGGACTTTTTGGCGATATCCTGACCCACGACATACTGGTCGAGCGACTCCTTGATCGCTTTCGGGCTTACCAGACGGGGCTGGAAAGGCCTTTCGGCCTTCTGTTCGGAGTGCTGTATCGCGCTGAGCTCATTGCGAAGGATATCGAACGATGCCTTGATGCAGCGGTCACAGATGAATGCCCTCGGACCGGCCACCATGCTTGCCGCCTCCTGGGCGCTGCGGCCGCAAAAGGAGCAGACGACCTGCTCACCGTTGCCGTTCCCGTTCCTGGGTTTACCTTTTACCGGCTCTTTCTCTTTAGTCATGAAATGTTGGTACTTTCAGCAAATATTATTGGCGGTGCTTAGAAGCCCATGTTGGCCAGGCTGTCGAGCACGTGCTGGATGGCCAGGCTGAGCCTGGGGTGTCCGGCTTCGAAATGATTGACCGCTTCGTTGAGCCGGTCGATGAGCGGTTCGTCGGAAACGATGGCGGCAGCCTGTTCCCTGTCGACCAGCTTGCCGATATCCTCACGCAGGCTTTCAAGCACGCTGCCTGTCGTTTCGTCTACGGAATCGACGCCGGCAAGCTCCTGATGCAGGGTTTCAAGCAGTTCCCTGAGTTTCTGCTGTTCCATGGGCAACCCGGTTAAACAATAGTTTTCAGTTCAATTAGTGGTTACAACAAACAAAAGCGCCCAATCGTTTACGGCAGGTTTGTCGTTCCCATCAGATAGCGGTCGCACTCGCGAGCTGCGCTGCGTCCTTCGAAAATGGCCCAGACCACGAGGCTCTGGCCCCTGCGCGCATCGCCCGCAGCGAAAATCTTTTCATGGTTCGTCCGGAAGCATTTGTCCGTCGCCTTGATGTTCGAACGTTCGTCGCGAACAACCTGGAGCTGGTTGAGCAGGTCCTCTTCAGGGCCGATGAAGCCCATGGCGAGCAATATCAGGTCTGCAGGAACGATTTCCTCGGTTCCGGGGACCGGAACAGGCACAAACCTGCCGTCCTGCATGATCCAGTCAACCTTCGACACTTCAACGGCTTTCACGGTTCCGTTATCGCCTGCGATGAACTTCTTGGTCATCATGGCGTAGCGCCTCGGATCCTCTCCGGCAAGTGCCGCAGCTTCCTCCTGGCCGTAATCGACCTTGAACACCTTGGGCCATTCGGGCCAAGGGTTGTCGGGCTGGCGCTCCTTCGGCGGTTTCGGAAGGATCTCGAGCTGAATGACGCTTTTGCATCCCTGGCGGATCGATGTCGCCACACAATCGGTGCCGGTATCACCGCCGCCGATGACGACGACGTTCCTGCCGGCCGCCGATATCGCAGGCTCTTTTCCGTCAAGCAGGGCTTTCGTGCCGGAGCGGAGAAAATCCATCGCGAAGTGGATACCAGGGATATTCCTTCCTTCTGCGGCGAGGTCGCGCGGCCTGGTGGAACCGGTGCAGAGCACGACGGCATCGAACTCCTCGAGAAGCTTGCCTGCGGGGTAATCGGTTCCGACCCCGGTGTTGGCCATGAAGGTGATCCCTTCGGATTTCATGATCTCGATGCGGCGCTCGACGACCTTCACCTTGTCGAGCTTCATGTTGGGAATACCGTACATCATGAGTCCGCCGAACCGGTCGTCGCGCTCGAAAACCGTCACGCTGTGGCCGGCTTTGTTGAGCTGGTCCGCACAGGCGAGGCCGGCAGGGCCCGATCCGATCACGGCAACCCTTTTGCCGGTCCTGACCGCGATGGCTTTCGGCTCGACCCAGCCTTCTTCAAAAGCGCGTTCGATGATCGCATACTCGATGTTCTTTATGGTGACCGGCGGCTTGATGATGCCGAGAACGCAGGACCCTTCGCACGGCGCGGGACAGACCCTTCCGGTGAATTCAGGGAAGTTGTTGGTCTTTGCGAGCCTGTTGTATGCATCCTGCCAGAATCCCTTGTACACGTAGTCGTTCCACTCGGGAATCAGATTGTGTATCGGACAGCCGGTAGTCATGCCGCTGAGCATGAACCCGGTATGGCAATAGGGAGTGCCGCAGTCCATGCAGCGTGCACCCTGGTCGCGAAGGCCTTCCTCAGGCATTTTCTCGTGGAACTCCTGCCAGTCCTTTATTCTTTCGAGAGGTTCCCTGTCGGCTGGCAAGGCCCTCCGGTACTCCATAAAACCCTTAAGTTTTCCCATAACGATAATTATTCTTTTCCAAGCATGCTTCCCTGCGCTTTCCGGGATCAGTTCCCCGAAACGCGGGCAGGATCGTGAATATTTTTATAGAATGCCGCCATGACCGCTTCGTCACCCGTAATGCCTGCGGCCTCGACCTCTTTCATGGCGTCGAGCGCACGGCGGTAGTCATGCGGCATGACCTTCACGAAAAGTCCCCTGCGATTGTCCCAGGCATCGAGAATACCCTTGCCCAGCTCGCTGCCGGTGAAGTTGACATGTTTTTCAACCATGGTCCTGACCAGCGCTTCGTCGATCTGCCCTTCCAGCGGGGTAAGGCTCACCATTTCATGGTTGCAGTTGTCCCTGAGCGTTCCGTCCGGATCGTAGACAAAAGCGGTCCCGCCTGACATGCCGGCCGCGAAGTTGCGGCCTGTCCTGCCGAGGATGATCACGTTGCCGCCGGTCATGTACTCGCAGCCGTGGTCGCCGATCGCTTCGACGACAGCGTTCACGCCGCTGTTCCTGACGCAGAAGCGCTCTCCCGCCATACCCCGGATATATGCTTCGCCGGAGGTGGCGCCGTAGAGTGCCACATTGCCGACGATGATATTTTCCTCGGGCACGAAGGTCGAGGATCTCGGCGGATAGACAACGATGCGGCCGCCTGAAAGGCCTTTGCCGATATAGTCGTTTGCATCACCTTCCAGTTCGAGGCTTATGCCGTTCGGGATGAACGCGCCGAAGCTCTGTCCGGCCGATCCGGTGAACTTCAGGTGGATGGTGTCGTCCGGAAGCCCTGCGGATCCGTGGGCTCTGGTGATTTCATAGCCCAGTATGGTACCTACCACCCTGTTCGTATTCCTGATCGGAAGGGTGCTGAACACCTTTTCCTTTCTTTTGATAGCCGGTTCGCAGATGGCGAGCAGCGTGGTCATGTCGAGGGTTTCCTCGAGGCCATGCTCCTGTGAGATCGTGCAGTAGCAGCTCTCATGATCGCAATGGTCGGCATGATGAAGAATTTTTGAAAGATCGATCCCCTGGGCTTTCCAGTGATCGACCGACTTGCGCATGCTGAGCAGGTCGGTCCTGCCGACAAGTTCATTGAGCGAGCGGACGCCGATCTTCGCCATGTACTCCCTCACCCCTTCGGCAAGGAAACGCATGAAATTCTCGACGTGCTCCGGCTTGCCGGTGAAATTTTTTCGGAGCTCGGGGTTCTGGGTAGCCACGCCGACCGGGCAGGAGTCGTCCTGGCAGCAGCGCATCATGATGCACCCCATGACGACGAGGGTGGTTGTGGCGAAACCGAACTCTTCCGCGCCGAGGAGGGCGGCGACAACGATATCGCGAGCCGTCTTCAGCTGGCCGTCCGCCTCGACGGTGATGCGGCTGCGGAGTTTGTTGAGCACGAGGGTCTGGTGAGCCTCGGCAAGGCCGAGCTCCCACGGCATGCCTGCATGCATGATGCTCGAGACGGGCGATGCGCCCGTTCCGCCGTCATGGCCGCTGATGAGCACCACATCGGCATGCGCTTTGGCCACGCCTGCGGCGATCGTGCCGACACCGACGGTCGATACGAGTTTGACGTTGATACGTGCGTCTGGGTTTGCGTTTTTCAGGTCGAAAATGAGCTGCGCAAGGTCCTCGATGGAATAGATATCGTGGTGCGGAGGCGGCGAAATAAGGCCTACGCCCGGTGTGGAGTGACGGGTCTTCGCAACCCACGGATAGACTTTTGTGCCCGGCAGCTGGCCGCCTTCACCGGGCTTGGCGCCCTGGGCCATCTTGATCTGTATTTCCCTGGCGTTCGCGAGGTATTCACTGGTGACGCCGAAACGGCCCGATGCGACCTGCTTGATGGCCGACATGCGGGAATCGCCGTTCGGGTCCTTCCGGAAACGTGCCGGGTCTTCTCCGCCCTCGCCGGTATTGCTCCTGCCGCCAAGCCTGTTCATGGCGATGGCAAGCGTCTCGTGGGCTTCCTGGCTGATGGAACCGTACGACATGGCGCCGGTCTTGAACCGTTTGAGGATTTCCTCGACCGGTTCGACCTCTTCAAGCGGCACGCCTTTCTTGCTGAACTTGATGTCCATCAGGCCGCGGATCGTGCAGAGGTTCTGGCTCTGGTCGTCGATAAGGTTTTCGTACTTTTTGAACAGTTCGTAGTTCGCCGTCCGGCAGGAATGCTGCAGGAAATGGATCGCTTCCGGGCTGAACAGATGGAACTCGCCGTTGTAGCGCCATCTTCTCTCGCCTCCCGGGGCCAGCCCGCGGTCTACTTTGTTGCCCGAGGGCGGGAAAACCATCTCATGGCGCCTGCGGACCTCTTCGGCAACCACATCCAGGCCAATGCCCTCGATCCTGGTCGGCGTGCGCGGGAAATAGGCGTCGATAATCTGGGAATTGAGACCGACAGCTTCGAATATCTGCGCGCCGCGGTAGCTCTGGATGGTTGAAATGCCCATCTTCGCCATGGTCTTCACGACACCCTTGACCGCAGCTTTCACGTAGTTCCTGATGGCGGTCGTCACATCGAGCCTGATGTGGCCCGAAGAAACCATCGAGCGGATGGTCTCGAAAGCCATATAGGGGTTCACCGCGCCTGCGCCATAGCTGATCAGCATGGCAAAGTGGTGGACCGTGCGAGGATCGGCAGATTCGAGTACGAGCCCGATCTTCGTCCGGAGCCCGGCGTTGATCAGGAAATTGTGCAGGCCGGAAACGGCAAGAAGTGCCGGGATGGGAGCGCGGTCTTTGCCGATTTCGCCCTTGTCCGACAGAATGATGATGTTGACGCCTTTCGCGGCAGCCTGCTCCGACTGGCGGTAGATATCCTGCATCGCGGTCTCGATGCCCTTGCCTCCCTGCGCGATATCATAGAAAATCGGAAGGGTGACAGCGCGGAAACCAGGTTTGTCGATGCCACGGATTTTTTCCAGCCCCTGATTCGAAAGGACCGGGTATGGAAGCCTGACCCTGCGGCAGTTGACCTCGACTGGCTCGAGCAGGTCGCCTTCGGTGCCGAGCATGACGGTCGTGGAGGTTATCAGCTCCTCACGGATCGAATCGATCGGAGGGTTGGTGACCTGTGCGAAAAGCTGCTTGAAATAATCGTAGAGAAGCTTCGGCTTGTTGGAAAGCACGGCGAGCGGCGTGTCGTTGCCCATCGAGCCGACCAGTTCCACCCCTTTTTCGCTCATCGTCCTGATGTGCAGGTTGATGTCCTCCTGGGTGTAACCGAAAACCTTTTGGCGGGCCGTGAGGCTGTGCATATCTTCAGCCGGGTTTTTCAGTTCCGGATGGTCCTCGAGGGCCTCCAGGTCGATGATGTTCCGATCGATCCACTCCCTGTATGGTTTTTCAGACGCGATGGAGCTCTTGATCTCCTCGTCGGAAATGATGCGTCCCTGTGCGGTATCGACAAGGAACATCCTTCCGGGCTGCAGCCTGTCCTTTTTGAGGATGCGTTCCGGCGCGATATCGAGCACGCCGACTTCAGAGGCCATGATGACCAGGTCGTCCTTCGTGATATAGTAGCGCGACGGACGAAGGCCGTTGCGGTCGAGCACTGCGCCGATCTGGACGCCGTCGGTGAAGGCGACCGAAGCCGGACCGTCCCACGGCTCCATGAGGCAGCTGTGATATTCGTAAAAAGCCTTTTTCTCCGCAGACATGGCGGCGTTGCCCGCCCATGGTTCCGGAATGATCATCATCGCGGCATGGGCAAGGGAGCGGCCCGAAAGCACGAGGAATTCGAAAACGTTGTCGAGGATTCCCGAATCGCTTCCGTCCTCGAGAATGACCGGCTTGATGTCCTCGAGCGCGTCGCCGAAGACCTCCGACTGGATGTTCTTTTCCCTTGCGTTCATCCAGTTCACGTTGCCGCGGAGCGTATTGATCTCCCCGTTATGGCTGAGGAAACGGTAGGGGTGCGCCCTGTCCCAGCTCGGGAAGGTATTGGTACTGAAGCGCGAATGCACCATGGCGATGGCGCTTTCCATGTCCGGATCGTGCAGTTCGGGATAAAACGAACCGACCTGCTCCGGAAGCAGCATACCCTTGTAGACAATCGTTTTCGCCGAGAAGCTTGATATATAGAAATAGTTGCTGCCAAGCAGGCCCGCCGTGTACTTCACCCGCTTCGTGATGCGGCGGCGGATAATGTAGAGCTTCCTTTCGAAGTCCAGTTCGGATTTGATATCCTTGCCCCAGCCGACGAACAGCTGCTTGACCACAGGCTCCTGCGAACGGGCTGTCTGGCCGAGCTCCTCGTTGTTGGTTGGGACCTTTCTGAAGCCGAGGAATTTCTGTCCCTCGGCCTGGATCATCTGTCGGCAGATATCTTCGATGGCCCTGCGCTGGGAAATGTCGGGCGGCAGGAAAAGCATGCCGACGCCGTAACGGCCCGGTTCGGGCAGTTCGATGTTCCTTTCCGCGCAAACCTTGCGGAGGAACTTGTCGGGCACCTGCAGAAGGATGCCGGCACCGTCCCCGGTGTTCTTTTCGCTTCCGCTCGCGCCGCGGTGCTTCAGGTTATCGTTAATCTGAAGACCCTGCTCGACAATTTCGTGAGACTTGACGCCTTTGATATGCGCGACAAACCCTACGCCGCAGGCATCGTGTTCAAAACGGGAATCGTAAAGCCCCGTATGTGACATATCGTTCATATAGTTACAGGCACAACTTTTCAAAAATTTCAAAAAAGCCACCGACAGATGAAAGTGCGGAATATATAAGATTTATTTTTCAAAAACATGAATCCTGTGAACCGCACGCCGGATTCCATTACGCTTTACCCTGCTTCGCCACCGCTTCCTGGGCCTTCCTGATGGCTTCCTGGTCGCCGAGGTAGTAGTTCCTGATCGGTTTGAGGTCATCGTCGAGCTCGTAAACAAGCGGCACGCCCGTCGGTATGTTCAGGCCGACGATATCTTCCTCGGAAACATTGTCGAGGTATTTGACCAGCGCGCGGAGCGAATTTCCGTGGGCGACGATGATGACATTCTTGCCCTTGCGGATTTCCGGAGCTATTCTTTCATGCCAGAATGGCAGGAACCTGGCGACCGTATCCTTCAGGCATTCGGTAAGGGGAACTTCGGCCGGATCGAGATCGGCATAACGCGGATCGTTTCCGGGGAAACGGTCATCGCCCGGTTCGAGGGCCGGCGGGGGCGTATCGTAGCTCCTGCGCCACACGAGCACCTGCTCGTCGCCGTACTTCTGGGCGGTTTCGCTCTTGTTGAGGCCCTGGAGTGCGCCGTAATGCCTTTCGTTGAGCCTCCAGCTCTTCGTGACCGGCAGCCACATGAGGTCCATCGAATCAAGCACGTTCCAGAGGGTCCTGATGGCCCGTTTCAGTACGGAGGTAAACGCGATGTCAAAAACGAACCCTGATTCGCGAAGCAGTTTTCCGGCATTGAAAGCCTCTTTCCTGCCCTGCTCCGTAAGGTCGATATCGTACCATCCCGTGAAGCGGTTGTCAAGGTTCCACTGACTCTCCCCGTGCCGCAACAAAACCAGTTTTATCATTGTTATTTTCCCCTTATCAGGATATTTGTCCTCTTTTTTTAAGCAATACAGCCTTTTCCGGTTATTGGCCTGCAATTTAATATTCTCCCGACCTATTCTCAAACATCATGAAGAATCGGATAATTTAACCAAAGCCGGATGAAATACCCCGCCAGCCTTGCCGGTTCCGGAATGATTTTGTGTGATTTGGCTTTAGATTTATAAATCGAAATATCATATCTTGATGGACTTTTTTGCGCTGGACCGGCATGTGCTTGAGCCGGCTCCCGTGCCCCAGGGCAATGGGGTTCTGTAACCGATTTTCACCGAATTAAAATGAAGGTAGACAATTTCAGGCTGAAGCTTGGGGGAAAGGAATATGTTCCTATCGTCGTCGGCGGTATGGGCGTCAATATTTCAACCACCGAACTCGCGCTCGCCGCGGAAAAACTCGGCGGCATAGGCCATATTTCCGATGCCGAGTCAGGATTTGTCTGCGACTCGATTTTCAAAACTTCCTTTGTCAGCACCAAAAGGAAACGCTACATCGACTGTATCGGCAATCCTGACAAATCCAGGGTTCAGTTCGATCTTGGCGAAGTTGCCGAAGCACAGAAAAAATATATCGAATACACGATCTCACAAAAGAGCGGCAATGGTCTGATTTTCCTGAACTGCATGGAAAAGCTCACCATGAACAATTCCAACGAGACATTCCATGTCAGGCTCAACGCCGCCATGGACGCGGGCATCGACGGCCTGACGCTCGCTGCCGGCCTTAACCTCCGTTCGCTCGACCTCATCAAGGACAACCCGAGGTTCCGCGATGTGAAAATCGGCATCATCATCTCTTCGACCAGGGCACTGTCGATATTCCTCAAGCGGGCCGTGCGCGTCGAACGCATGCCCGACTACATCATCGTCGAAGGCCCGCTTGCGGGCGGCCATCTCGGTTTCGGCCCGGATGACTGGCATACCTACGACCTGAAAACGATATTCCTCGAGGTGCTCGATTTCCTCAGGAAAGAGAACCTCGATATTCCGGTAATCCCGGCAGGCGGCATCTTCACCGGCACCGATGCGGCCGAATACCTCTCTATGGGTGCGGCAGGCGTACAGGTAGCAACCAGGTTCGCCATCAGCAGGGAGGCAGGACTGCCTTACCAGGTCAAGCAGGAGTACATCATGGCAAACGAGGAAGATATCGTGGTCAACATGGCATCCACGACCGGATACCCCATGCGTATGCTCACCAGCTCGCCTACCCTGCGCTATGCGATCAGGCCGAACTGCGAAGGCCTCGGCTACCTGCTCGAAAACGGCGGAAAATGCACCTATATCGATGCCTATTACGCCGCGCTCGAAGTGAAAAAACCGGGCGAACAGCTCAAGGTGCATGAAAAGACCTGCCTCTGTACCGGCATGGCGAATTACGACTGCTGGACCTGCGGACACACCACCTACCGCCTCAAGGAAACCACGAACCTGCTCCCGAACGGAAAATGGCAGCTGCCCCGCGCATCCGATGTTTTTCTCGATTACCAGTTCAGCACCGATCATTCGATAAAGCTTCCGGAGCCTGAAGGCTGCTGACCGTTTTGATTTTGCGACGGAAAACACGAATTTTCCTGAAAGGGTCGCATTGTCCTGGATGGAAACAGCCAACTGATCTGCCGGTATGAAAAGAAAAGCCCACTTGTTTCTTTCCGCCTCGATTGTGGCGGTCACTCTGGTAGGAACACTCTTCATCGTAAACCAGGTAAGCTCGGCTGCAGCGCTTGTCGGCAAGCTTCACCCCTTCGCTGGTATCGCGTTCGTCGTCATCTGCTCTGCGGTACTGCTCGCCGTTTTTTTCCATGCGTTCCTGCTGTTCCGCGCCCCCAGGTCGCCGAAACTGCCTGAACAGGAGAATTCCGGGTCGATGGGCTCCTATGCCGCATGGCTCGGCTCGAGGATGCCCGTGCACCCGCAACACCCGGAGCCCAACAAAAAAGGCAGGGACCTTCGCTGGGTCCGCACGAACCTGAAATTCCTCGAAGTCGATGCGCTCAACGCGACAAAACAGATCGCTTCGAAAAACTTTTTTGTCGGCGCTTTCGCGCAGAACACCTCATACGGCACCACCACGTCGCTCATCAACATTTTCAAGGTGATCTGGAAAGTTTACGCCATCCATTACCGCGAGCAGCACTTCCTCGAATTCATCAGGTTGGTCCGTGCCGTCTACATCTACCTTCCTCTTTCCGACTTCAAAAAAGAGGATATTCCGCCGCATATCAAGCCGATCATACAGTCGGCATTCAGCAACACCCTTTCGTCGATGCTGCCGGCAGGCAACCTGCTGACGCCGTTTTTCCTCAACCTTTTCCTTGCAGGCAGCACGAACACCTACCTGACCTGCCTTGCGGGCATGATAGCGATCCGCCTTTGCCAGCTTACTTCGGAGGAAGACCGGAAGGAAATCATGCAGCACAGCATGTTCGAAACGTCGTTCATGCTGAAGGAAATCGTCAAGGAGTGCAACCCCATCCTGTCGGGAACCATCAGCAACGCCGTGAAGAAAGCGGGCATCGAGAGCCTCGATACCGTGCAGAATCCAAACTCGGGAAGTGGCATCGCCCAGGAAATCGTCTCGCACCTCGCGACATCGCTGAAACATATCATCAGGGAAAACATCTCGGTACAGAAAAACGAGGACTGAGCAGTTTTGCTCCTTGATCACGGTCAGGGTTTACGGCGCAACTCCCGGAAAAAATCCTTGAGCAGTTCCGAGCACTTGTTTTCCATGATCCCGCCGAAAACCTCCGGCTGGTGGTTGAGCTGCCGGCATCCCGTAACGTTCAGCACGGTCCCCGATGCTCCCATTTTCGGGTCGTACGCCCCGAAAACAACCCTGCCGACTTTGGCATTCACGATCGCACCGGCGCACATCGGGCAGGGCTCCATCGTGACCGCAAGCGTGCACTCTTCGAGGTATTTGGTGCCGAGCGTCGCCATGGCGGCAGTGAGGGCGATCATTTCGGCATGGGCGGTCGCATCGGAGAGAGCTTCGACCTGGTTGTAGCCCCTGCCGACAACATGCCCCGAACTGTCGAGCACGACAGCTCCCACAGGTACCTCTTTTCTTTCAAACGCCTTCATCGCTTCCCTGAAGGCAAGTTCCATACAGTACGTATAATCCATAAGCTGCTATCTAAAAGAATATCGAACAAACATAACGGAAGGTTTTACCGTATTTGTAATTTTTGCTATTATAAAACTTTTGCGCCTGGTGCGCCATCCCCATTTTCCTGCATTGCAAGTTGAGGCTTTCGTCAGTAACCCAACATTTTTTGAAATATGAACATTCATGAATATCAAGGCAAGGATATCCTGAGAAAATTCGGTGTCGCCGTCCCGAAAGGTATCGTGGCGTTTTCCCCGGATGAAGCCAGGAAAGCTGCCGAACAGCTCTTCGAGGAACAGAGCAGCCCCGTAGTGGTCGTAAAAGCCCAGATCCATGCCGGAGGAAGGGGAAAAGCAGGCGGGGTGAAGCTTGCCAAAAGCCCTGATGAAGCGTTTGATATCGCCTCACAGCTGATCGGCGCAACGCTCGTGACCCACCAGACCGGTCCTGAAGGCAAGGAAGTCAGGCGGTTGCTTGTCGAGGAAGGCATGAATATCGAAAAAGAATTTTATGTCGGCATCACCCTTGACCGCTCAACGTCGAGGAACGTGCTCATGGTTTCGACCGAAGGCGGCATGGAAATCGAAACCGTCGCGGAAGAAACACCCGAAAAACTCCTGAAAATCCAGATCGACCCGCTGCTGGGCATCCAGGCGTTCCAGGCCCGTGAAGCTGCATTTTTCCTCCAGCTCCAGGGGGAACAGTTCAAGAACGCGGTGAATTTCATAACCGCCCTTTACAAGGCATACAGCGCTATCGACGCATCGCTTGCGGAAATCAACCCGCTCGTGGTCACCAAGGAAGGCAGGGTAATCGCCCTCGATGCCAAAATCAATTTCGACGACAACGCCCTCTTCCGTCACAAGGATTTCCTCGAGTTGCGCGACATCCATGAAGAAGACCCGTTCGAGGTCGAGGCTTCGAAATCGAACCTCAACTATGTCAAGCTCGACGGAAACGTGGGATGCATGGTCAACGGCGCAGGCCTCGCGATGGCGACCATGGACATCATCCAGCTTGCGGGCGGAAAACCGGCCAACTTCCTCGATGTCGGCGGCGGAGCAAGCCCGAAAACCGTTGAGGAAGGGTTCAAGATCATCCTCGGCGACAAAAACGTCAAGGCGATACTGGTCAATATCTTCGGCGGCATCGTCCGCTGCGACCGGGTTGCCGGCGGCATCATCGAAGCAGCGAAAAACATCGACCTGCATCTTCCGGTCATCGTTCGCCTTGAGGGTACCAACGCTTCGATCGCACAGAAAATGCTCGACGAGTCCGGGCTGAGCCTCATTTCGGCTAACGGACTGAAAGACGCATCGCAGAAGGTCCACAACGCACTCTCAGCCGTGTAACCACACCACGCGTTACACAAGATCAATCAAAAGAGGCCGGTTCAGCATTGACGTTGAACCGGCCTCTTTTATTGCCAGGACAACCGGACGTGCACCATTGGTCCATCCAGTCTCCCCTGTTTCCCGCCCCCTTTTTATTTCCATTCAGGATGAATATCATTATTTTATAATTATAATTTTCTTTTCGTTCACTCTCCATATACGCCGCAAGCAACATAAACGGAGATTTTCATGTCAACTGACCAGGCAAAGGCATTTCTCCGGGAACTGGCCCGGAATGAAGCCCTGATGCAAAAGCTGCGCTCCTGCACCACTGCTGATGAACGGAACGTATGCGCAAGAGAATCGGGTTTCGAGTTTACCGCTGAAGAGTTCCAGGATGCCCGGTCGGAATTGTTCGATGAAGAATTCAGTGACATTTCAGGTGGCGGAACATGCTGCGGGCACACCTGCGAGCAGGATTGCAGCTGCGATATTTCCGGTTGCGAAGTTGATGCGGTCGTAGAGTGATGGTTTGCGGTTAAACGGAGGAAGACATGGGCCCGGGTATGCTCAGGTCTTCAGAATTTTCTCAGGAAAGAGGAAGCGATTCGCATATCATAAGTTTTCCATACCTCATGAAAAGGAAACCATGCAATCAATCCGCATGGTTTTCGGATACGATGAACCGGTAAACGCACCGAACGGATCAGGAGAACATCATGAATCTGATCTCAAACATTTCATCAAAAATTGCAGAGAAGGGGTATCGAGACTGCACGCAACCCGGATCGCCTGCTCGAATTTTCCCTTCCTCAGCCGGCAGGTTTGCTCGTTTGCCCTGAACAGAGAACCGGTCGCTCCCAGGTGCTCGATGACACACCCCCCTCCGCATAAATACCGTACCCAGCAGTCACGGCAATCATCCCCATGGATGACAAGACTTTTCCTGTGCTCCCCGTGTTCGAACGTGCGGTCCTCAACGGAGCCCATGCGATGCTCAGGCAGCGCGATGAACCGGGGACAGGGATAGATGTTGCCCATGACGTCGATCGTCAGGAATGACCGTCCTGCGCTGCACATGAACCACCTGCGCTTCGGAAGGCTCAACTCGTCATTCGCCCGTAACGCGGCTATGACGGCTTCCCTGAACACGGCATCGAAAGCGATCCGGGCCAGAGCATGTTCGTCCCGCTTTTCCGCCGAATCAATAAGACGGTCTGCCTGCCTTTTGAAATGAGCGACAAAGGCATCGGTTGCCGACGCTTCATCGTTTTTTTTCCCGTTCGGCAATAGTGAACTGGAAACACTTGCCAGACGACACTCTCTGAACCCGAGACGCATGCATTCAGCCAGGACTGCATCAAGGTCTTCGTCAGCGTAGACGGTCGGCCGGACGTTTACGAACGGGTATCGGGATGTCAGTCTCAGCAGGTTCGGTACAATTTTTTCGTAGGAAGCGGTTCCGTCTTTCAAAACCCGGTTCTCGTTCTGAACAGAAAGCGGTCCGTCAAAGCTGACCGTCAGCTTCATCCTGTTCGATGCAATGAAATCGATGATCTCCTGCGATAACAGCAAACCGTTGGTCATGGCTCCTAAGGTAAGCGACTTGCCTGCTGCCATGGATTTTTCACGGGCATATCCGATGAGAGCTTTCATGAGCTGGAATTTCATGAACGGTTCCCCCCCCATGAATCCCAATCCTATAACCGGAGCGCTGCCTGAAGCGTCTACGAGCCAGTCGATCGATTTTTTTGCTGTTTCTTCGGGCATTTCGAACTGGTCGGTATCGGGTATATCGCCCTGGCAGCAGTAACGGCATGCCATATTGCACGCGTAGGTCAACATCAATACCAGCGTGTCAGGCGGAGCTGTCCGGGGAGATTTGCCCTGCATGTCGAGGGATACTCCCGAAGGCCAGCGGGAAGCGCTTCCTTCCGGTCGAAGGCGTTCCGACTGCAGGGTGACAGGATGGAAGGCGAACGTATCGCCGTTATGGGTGAACAGATGAAAACTCATGAAAACGCTGTGGTTTTT
>JAAXXI010000047.1 GCA_013334565.1 Chlorobiaceae bacterium | reverse complement strand
AGAGACGACCGAAACTGCCGCAAGCTGATTTTCAGCTGTCAGGACCACCCTGCCTGCCCGAAGAATACACAAAGCCGCTTTTCTTTTTCCGGAAAGCGGCTTTTTTTATTAACGTGTGATTTCAAGTAAGCTTAATTGTTTTTCAGAACCCGGCGATCATGATGTACCGGGGAGAACACCGGTCCGGATAAATCGGCACGCCATAACCGCATATGACACCGTCAAGGGAAAAACACGACAGAGTGAGAGGAAATAAAGGAGCGATCCTTTTCATGACCGCCGTTTTTACGGCGTTCCTCGCAATACTCCTGCTGAGGCGTCAGCTTGTCTTCATGAGTTTCCATTCTCTTGCAACGGCGTTACAGCTTGTTCTTGAAAGCCCGGAAAAGCTGCAGGAAATATTCACACCGGACATTCTCGAGTTCTGGATCGGAGTTCTCTATCTCGTTCTTGTGCCCTTCGTTCTTTTTTTCCTCGCTCTGCGGATAATAAAAAAAAGAAAATCGGAGAAAGGGCAACAGCAGATGGAGGAACTGAGCCTCGGCAAGATCAGCCTCAAGGCATTCAAACGCAACCCGATAGCGATGTATGCCTCGTCCATCATCTTCATCCTCTATTCCGCGGCTTTCCTGGCTCCGTTCATAGCCCCGTTCAACCCATTCGACCAGCAGGATTTCCTCGTTACCGCATACCAGCCCCCCCTTACCCGAATTGAAGCGCTGGTGCTGAAAGAGCCCAAAAACCTTCCGATTCCCCTGCAGTCGGGCGATTCCCGAGAAATCCGGCTTGCGAACAGCCTCATCGGTGATTTTCAGGCCCTCAAGACCCGTAATGAGCTCCATGCCGTAAGATTTGTCAACGAATACCATATCGAAGGCGGTAACGTCATCTACCGGCAGGGAATCCGGAACAGGGAAATACCGCTCTCCAGCCTGCTCGATCCTGAAACGGCAACCCAGGCGCGCCCGACTTTCGTTCATCCGAGAATGTTCGTACTGGGGACCGACCAGTACGGGAGGGACATTCTCAGCAGGGTCATCTACGGTTCGAGGATATCCCTTTCAATCGGCTTTCTCGTCGTGCTCATTTCCGTCACCCTCGGCACCATCATCGGGGTAACCTCCGGATATTTCGGAGGATGGGTGGACGCCATCACCATGAGGATCGTCGATGTGCTCATCGCGTTTCCCGCGCTCTTTCTCATCCTGATCATCATTGCGACATTCGGAAACTCCATCTACCTCATCGTGACCACCCTCTCCTTCACCGGCTGGATGGGGGTTTCGAGGATCGTCAGAAGCCAGGTGCTTTCCCTAAAAGAGCAGGAGTTCATTCTTGCGGCCAGATCGCTCGGCCTTTCGAACATGCGGATCATCTTCCGTCACCTCGTGCCCAATACCCTGACGCCGGTCATCATCGCGGCAACCCTGAGGATCGGCAGCATCATTCTCACCGAAGCCGGACTGTCCTTCCTCGGCCTCGGCGTACAGCCGCCGGTTCCGAGCTGGGGAAACATCATCAACGAAGGGAGGGACAGCCTTCTGAACTACTGGTGGATATCGACCTTTCCCGGCATCGCCATCCTCACGACTGTCGTCTGTTTCAACCTTATCGGTGACGGCGTTCGCGATGCGCTCGATCCGAGGATGAGGGGATGACCGTGAGCGCCGGCAATGAACCGGGAAGCTGGAACACGCTTTCCTCGGAATACCTGTACAGAAGGCCATGGCTGACCATGCGGCAGGACAGGGTCCGCTTGCCAAACAACCGCATCATCGACGAATATTACGTCTGGGAATTCCCGCCCTGGTGCAATGTCGTCGCCCTGACGAAAACGGGCGAATTCGTCCTGATAAAGCAGTACCGCCACGGTATCGGGATGGTGCATTACGAAATCCCGGCAGGAGTGCATGACCAGCCGGAAGAGTCGCTACTCGAGGCTGCGCGGAGGGAGCTCCTCGAAGAAACCGGATTCGGGGGCGGCAGATGGAGCCCGCTGATGAAACTCAGCGCCAATCCTGCGCTCCAGGACAACATCTCACACACCTTCCTGGCCGAGGGGGTGGAAAAGATCGGAAAACAGAGCCTTGACGCCACCGAAGAGATTTCGGTCCACCTGGCAACCCGCGAAGAGCTTCGCACGATCCTCCGGAAGGGAGGAATGATCCAGGCGCTTCATGTCGCGCCGCTGCTGAAATACCTGATGGACACGGAACAGTGATAAACCGGAGCGGAATCCTTCATGAAAAAAACGGCGCAGCTCACCCTTCTCGAAACGACCATAAAGGGCCTGGGGTACACCATCCGGTACGAAAAAGGTAATTTCCTCGGCGGGGACTGCCGGATCAGGCAAGACAACATCGTAGTCGTGAACAAGTTCCTTCCGATCGAAGGCAAAATCTACACCCTCGCCCAGGTCATCGCAAAAATCAATCCGGCCGGCCTCGATGCCGAAACGGCAAAAATCGTGGACAGCCTGGTCAACAGCACCCTGTTCGACCGGAACAAGCGGGGTTGAAAAAAGTTACCTGATGATTCCTTTCAGCTTCAGGGCTTCAATGGCAAGACCCTTGCGCAATGGAAGGTCACTTTCCGAACGGATATCGATTACAAGGGCGAAAAACGAGACTTCGTTCTCCGTCTCGACATAACCGACAAACCATCCGGCCTGAGGCTCCATCCTTCCAGCCCACCCGGTTTTAGCCCGGATGGTATAGCCGGGACCTGATTCTGAAACCATGATTTTCGCAAGTTTGTCATAAGCTTCCTTGCTGAATGGGAGCTTTCGTTCGTAAACTTTTTTCAGGAAGTCCACCTGGCCGAAGGGACTTATCAAAAGGGAGCCGTCCAGCCAGAACGAAACAGCATCGAAAGGCTCACGCAACTCGCCATATCCGGCATCTTTCAGGTACCGGCGATATTTTTCCTCACCGATCCTGCGGGCAAGTTCCTGGTAATACCACACACATGACACCCTGAAAGCGCTTTCAAGCGTCTGGTCCCTGTTCCAGTCCGGAAAATCGTATTTATGGCCGTCCCACTTCAGCAGGTTGTCATTTTCGGTAACCGCTCTCTCCCTGAGGGCAATGAGCGTGTTGAAAATCTTGAAGGTCGAGGCTGGCGATACTTTTCGCCCTGCGCGTTTTTCGTCACCGATAAAAAGCTTACCGGTTTTCAGCGAGCTGATGACCATCGAGCCGTCGATACCGCTTGCAGTAAAAAGGCTGTCGAGCTCCCGGTCTTCGGCGTAGGCGGCAAAAGAAATGGAATGCAGGAATATCAGGAAAGCAAAAATACGCATGTCGAATACGGTTTATCACCTTATGGAAAACTGCCGGATCACTGCCCGGCAAAAGGCCTTTCAAAAGGGCACCTCTATTTATTTGTTCCGAACCCCTATTGCTCGGGTTGGTCCCGATGAATCGGGATCGAAATCCTCATCCCGACTCGTCGGGACTCCGGCTTCGGAGTTTATCCCGATCTTGTCGGGACTCCGTCCGCCTTGCACTCGTGCTTCTCACGACAATAAATAGAGGTCCCCAAAAGGAAAATACGGAAAGGAACTGCCGACAGAAACTGTAACCATAATGCTTCGCAGCTGCCGATGCTCCAAACGCCGAGAGAGGTCGATATTCCATAGAGGGACCTCATCTTCATGTCAGTATTCACTCACAGGGCGCATGAACTGTTCCTCGAAAAGAAACATATCACAGCAAGAGTCTGTAATGATAATGAGTGTAAACGGTCATCGTTTCCTGTCATCTAAAAGGGATATAATCTATGCCCAAAAAGAAAAAGAAGCTGCCTGGAGCCAAAAAGGCACTGACCGACCGGCACATCCGGAAAAGTGGAGGTCCGTAAACATTGTTCAAAAGCAGTCGGCCGGACCATCATATTCACTTCATCCGTTCCCCCCTTTTACGGTTCCTTCTTTCGTATTTGCCCTTTATCCTGCTTGCCGTATCGAAAAACAAAAAATCTAAACGCTCTGTACGTTCCGATTTTCAGTCTCGAAAAATGATCGGACTGAGACCTGGCGACATATCCCGGAATATTCATTGGATGGCACCGTTTTCCTTTACAAGTATGCGATTCGATAACGATATCCACCACCCCCCATTCCATGGCTGCCGACCAGGGTTCCTCGATGAGTTTCCGACATTGAGGCGGCGATTTTCGGGCCGCCTGACAGAAAACGATTGCATGCAATACCTGAAAGTTCAAAACGGAATGACGATCTGACGGGTTTTCGATCGGATTTCGAGATTGGGAATGCGCGAAACGAACTGCTGGAGCACGTAAAGATGGGAGCGGGAAAGGAATGAGCCCGGAATAAGAAAGCATCGTTTCGGACGGGCGTATACCAGCCAGGACTGAAGCTGCTCTTTCTGCTTTTCATCAAACCGGTAAATCCAGAGGAAAGCGATATCCGCAGTGCATGAGGGTTCCTCCTTCAGGCGGCTGGTCCCAGAAACGAAAAGCAGCGAACGGTTTTTTGACATGATCCTGAGTATTTTTTCTCCCGGCCTTGCTATGACCATCGACGGCAGGACGAGAATTGAATCGCCCAGCAGCATATGCCGTTTTGCTGGCACTGCGGAAACCAGCGAATCGTCAGAAAAAAACTGGGCTGCAGCTGCGGGTGGCGGAAGACCGTATTCGTCGAGCTGGCGCAGTACCCTTTTTTCTTCACGCGATGCACTTCCCGCATCGACCTGAACGGTCTCATTGCCGGTATTGCAGAACGTGACGATGTTCCTTCCGAGGTTGACCGTAAGAAGTGAGGGCGGTTCAGGCGGAGACCGGAAAAACGAGGTCCAGAATATCAGGTTGAGGCCGAAAAGCAGTGATACGGCAAGCTTTCCCCATGCCTTGCAGGAATAAAAATACAGGACCGAACCGAGGGTAACATAATACATGACGACTCCCGGAAGCTCCGGTTTCATAGCGACAGAGGCAAAAGGAAAGCTGCTGAAAAAACCGGCCGAATCGAGCGTCAGCCGGGCGAAGGAGATGGCGCTTTCTGCAAAAAACGATGCTGCATAAGATGAGACCAGGTTGATAAGAAGCATCGGCACGAGCGCATACATCAGCAGCGTGGAAAAAAGCACGACAGGAATGTTCGCCGCGAGGCTGACAAGGGAAAACGAACCGAAATAAAAAGCGATGACCGGCGACACCCCGACGACAGCCGCCAGGGTGACGAGAAAACTTTCCCGGATAAAACGAAACACTTTCCGGACTGCACCACCTTTCCGCTCTTTGGCGCTGCCGGAAAGCGAATTGAACAGCAGGATAGAAACGACAGCGCTGTTGGTCATCAGGAACCCCGGGTTCAGGAGGTCGAGCGGCTCGGCCAGCAGGATGACAAGATCGGAAAGGGCAAGCGAGTTCAGGGGGAAGGTTTTCCGTCCCGCAGCCTGCCCGACGGCAAAAACGGCGGCCATGATCGCGGCCCGGTTGACCGAAGGCGAATTGCCGGTCACCCTGCTGTAGACGAGGAGAATGAAAAGCACGAGCAGCAGGGCAACCCATCGTCCGGCAGCTGTAATTTTGAGCCGCTGCAATGCAATATGAACAACCAGGGCGAGCAGCCCGACGTTGAACCCGGAAACCGCGAGGATATGCGCAGTACCGGTAATCTTGAACTCTTCGAAAACCTCTTCGGGAAGGAACTCCTTCTCCCCGGTCAGCACTCCTGCGGCAAGCTGGCGTTCCGCCCCGTCCGGCATGAGCTTGCCAAGGCTTTCGGTGATATACCCGCAGACCGGAAGGACGATGTACCGGTCCAGCGGACAGAGCCTGGATGGTCCCGCTTTCTGGCAGAGCCAGGGTCCTGCCGCAAAAAGCTGCACCCGGATACCCTTCATGCGTGCCGCTTCGTGTGGGGAATACTCCCCGCGGTTCGCTGCCGGCGGAACTGCAAGAAGCGAACCTTTCACCCGTACCATATCCCCGTATTGGAAACCTGGAGGGGCTCCCGAAAGGTTGCGTATGAAGACATTCGCCCGATCATGAAGCCTGGTGGTCCGGCCCTGGTCGAAAACCTCTTCGACATCGAGCTCCATACCGATACCTTTCCCGCTGTTTTCGGGACGCACGGCAACCCGGCCGACAAGAATGACCGTTTTTCCCGTAAAGGAGATCAGGCCGGGGGAGGGTGCATAGGAATACCTGAAACAGGCGGAAGACGCAAAGGCGAAACCGATGAACAGGAAGGCGCTGAACACAGTGAACATGCAGGGATATGCACCTTTTCGCTTCACCTGCTCATATGCCAGACCGGCAATAAACGCTACACCGGCAAGGGCACAGCCGCCAATCCACCATTCCAGGCCGACCGGAAGGCTTACCCCGCCGATGATCCCCGAGATGGCGGGAATCAGAAGCTTCAGGGCAGGATATGGCGCCAGGGAAAGCTTCCCTGGCACGGCCGGTTGCCCGATATTTTTTATTCCGGGCAAATCATTGTTTTGTATATTCTTTCTTTTTCTGAAGCCTTTAAACATTCTTGCCTGCATGCTTGTCAAAGACATTCTGAACTCAGCCGTTAAACCTGTTTTCAGCTTCGAGTTCTTTCCGCCGAAAAAGGACGAGGATTGGGAAAAACTGTTCGATACCATTGCCGCACTCTCCCCTCTCAATCCATCCTATGTCAGCGTCACCTACGGCGCCGGAGGATCGACGCGTTCGAGAACGCATGACCTGGTGAAGAGAATTCAGAAACAGACCGGCCTTACGGTGGTTTCGCATCTTACCTGCATCTGTTCCACAGTAGAGGAAACCGGAGCCATCCTGCAGAACTACCTTGACAACGGCATCAATAACGTACTGGCCCTGAGGGGCGACAAGCCCGCCGGAACAGCCACACTCGAAGAGGCGATAAAGGATTTCCCCCATGCCATCGACCTTGTCCGTTTCATAAAAAAGAACTTCCCTGCCATCGGAGTCGGCGTAGCCGGTTTTCCCGAAGGGCATCCCGAAACACCGAACAGGCTCCAGGAAATCGATTACCTGAAAGCGAAAGTAGAGGCAGGTGCCGATTACATCGTAACACAGCTCTTTTTCGACAACCGCGATTTTTTCGATTTCGCGGAGCGCTGCGCCATTGCAGGCATCAGTGTTCCGATCATTCCGGGCATCATGCCGGTCACCACACGCAAAGGAATGATCAGAATGTCCGAACTTTCTCTCGGCTCGAGGATTCCTGCTCCGCTCATGAAAAAAGTCCTCGCTGCCGAAAACGATACCGAAGTGGCGGCTATCGGCATCGACTGGGCGACAAGGCAGGTTCAAGAACTGATCGACAACCATATACGGGGAATCCACTTCTACACCCTGAACATGGCCGATGCCACCCTGAAAATTTTCAGGAACATCCACGAATAGACACACGTTGACTGGCGCTCCTGATATCGCCGATATTACGCTATTATCACATATATACAGCACAATGTCAGATAAAAAAAATGCAGCCGAAAAAAGCTGCATTTTTTTTATGTCCGCAATCGGTGATTTAACGCTTTTCGAAGCGTGTCAATGCCTGCATCATGTTCAGGAACTCGGGGTTTGAGTTTTCCAGCACTTTTCCGCAAGAAAAGATCGGGTCCTTCAGCACAACACTTGCATGTGCTACGCCGAAACGCTTCGGAATCCTGAAAAAACTGAATTGTTCCTGGTCCGAGACGTTTCTCAACTTTTCAACAGCAGAGATATCGGCCGTCGTATCGCTTTCCGAATGGACGGCAAACAACTTTTTTGGAAACGGAAATTTGCGGCTGAAAATGCTGGTAAGAGCATCGGTTTCCCGGATAAGCCTTGCCAGCTGGGCAGCTCCATCCAGGTCGATGTGATTGTAGCGGTAGGGATTTTCGCCAATCAGCGGCTGATTGTTGTCCAGAAGATCAGCGAGAAAGGTTCTCAGCAGGATTTCTTTCAATTCGCCCGTCAATCCGAAAGGGCCACCGGCAAGATTGAGAGCTGCAGAAAAAAGATAGACGGAACCGCCCACCTTCGGGTTGACCGCCCCCATCAGGTAGCTGAGCGTTCCTCCGGTAGAAAGCCCGCCGACAGAGACTTCGGTTGATTTCGATGCGGCGGAGTTTACAGCGAAACTGACATTTGCTTTCCACTCTTCAAGGTCAACGCCTTCCATGCCGTCCGGTTCTTTGAGCCCATGGCACTGAAGCAGCGGCATGTAGACATTGTAGCCAAGTTGGCCGAAAAAATACTCTCCGATCCCGGTCATGAAATATGGTGAATCCGAAAGCCCGTGAACGAGCACGACGGCTTTCCTGTTCCCTTCCGGGTGCTCCATGATCCTCGGATAACAGCCTTCCCTAACCTTTTCCGGTGAAAAGTAGCTGAACCGTCCGTAGTAGGACAACCACTCGTTTTCTCTTGTCCTGTCAGTTCCCTGGGGGGACATGGCCTGTTCCTGAAACAAGGTTCTGTAAAAACGCCATACAGCTCTATTTATTAAAAAAACCTGAAAACTGCCGGATTGAACATCAATGTTTTCAGATTCTTCAACAAATGTCATCCGATGTGCAGGGCTCCGCCATGTATTGCAGTGAGAAGCACGAGTCAAGCGTCAAGAGAGATGCGGGAACGCAATGGTGAAAGCAGGAACAAACATCCGGCAAGATCGGGATAATCTTCAAAACCGGAGTCCCGAATGTTTTCGGTATCGTGACCACTATCCCGGTTCATCGGAACCAACCCGGACGGCATGGTTTCGGAAGAAATTCATGAGGACCCCCTGAAATGGGGAATTCGGGGGAGAAAAGCGCAAGAGAGCGCGTTGCCCGTCCAAAAATAAGTCGGTCCTGCAGAACAGCTGCACGAAAACTGTTCTGCAGGACCGGCATCAGACCTTCAGGATATGGTCATTTATTGTCCTTCACCTCTTCGAGAACGAAAAGCAGCTGGCCCTGCCTGACCATCTGGTTGATTTTAACCGGTATTTCGGTAATCTGGGCATCATATGGCGCGAAGATCGCGTTTTCCATTTTCATGGCCTCGAGGTTCGCGATCTCTTCGCCCTTGTGGACGATATCTCCAACCTTTACCGACCCCCTTTCGGTGTTGCCGATGCGCCAGACCGTGCCGTTTATCGGCGCACCGATATCCGTCAGGCCTTTTGCCATCCTGATCTCCTCTTTTTTTGCCCTCGGTGTTTCGATCTTGAACACACGCATCTGGTTGTTCACCTTCATGACGGCGTGGATAATACCGTCATGTTCCGCACCGATGGTGACGCGCTCGATGGAATAGGGAACGCCACGGTATTCGAATTCAACCTTGTCGCCGGCTTTCTTCAGGCCCGAGCGCCAGACATCTGTCGGGAGGACACGCGGCGCATCACCATATTTTTCGCGGAAACGGATGAAGTCGAGCGCATCTTTCGGGTGCATGAGGTAGAGGATGAACTCTTCTTCGCTCGGCACGCGGTCGATCTGTTCGACCAGATCCAGCCGCATGCGGCCGAGGTCCTCGTCAGGCAGGGAGTCCAGCGGTGATTCATCGTGGCGCTGCAGGATCTTCTCATCGCCATCCTCGCCGAAGGTGCTCGTATAGACCCAATCGGCAGGCCATCCCATGGGAAGCTTTCCATAACTGCCCATGATGAGGTTCTTGAAATCACCGGGCGCGGTCCTGAACAGGTGCAGCAGTTCTTCCTGATCCTCAGGGGACATGGCATCGAAATCCTGTTTCTTTTCCTCGACGAAACGGGAGAGAAGCTGGATCACATGGTTGACCCCGGCCACACCGCGCTCCTTTGCATAATGGTTCACGATACCGCTGGATGTAACCCAGGTGATCTGGGAACCGGGCGTCACATCGAAATATTTCACGATCTGGTTGTAGAGTGACATCACTTTCAGGATTGCCGGCATGAGGTGCAGGAAACCGCCTTTCTGAGCCTGCTCGAACGAGCTCGGGAAAGCGCCTCCGGGCATCCTGTGGGATATGACCCCATGGTCGAAGCCCTTGAACGGCGATTCGGCCCATTCGTAATGGCCGATCCATTCGCGTGCTTTCTGGACGGCGACATCGGCGGAATTGCGGTTGAGATGGACCTTGATGCCCGATTCCTCGAGGTAGGAAGCGGCACTCATGATAGGCGCCTGGCCGTAGAAACGGGTGAGCGAATCCTCCTCGACGTCGACGATCCCCGCGCCAGCCTGGGCAGCGGCAAGCAGCGCCGGAAGGGCGAGGCCGTCGGTAGCGTGGCGGTGGTACTGGAGCACGAGGTCAGGATATGCCTGCTTGATGGCATCGAAAAGGGAGTGAATGCGTTTCGGGCTGCCGACACCGGCCATGTCCTTGACGCAGAGGATAATTTCATCGGTCCCGCCGCACAGACTCACGATCTCCCTGACGAGCCCGAGGTAGTAGTCGTTGGTCGTCCAGTCCGCCTGGGTAAAGGAGATCGCCGGCTGGAAAAGGCGGCCTCGCTTCATGACGATTTCCGCGACGGTCCGCATGTTGCGAACGTCGTTGAGGAACGAAAAACATCTCCAGACATCGATATCGACACGCGAAATCACGTGCTCGATGATGTTTTTCGGATACGGACGGTATCCCCAGAGGTTCGTTTCGCGTACGAGCGTCTGCAGGAGCACGTTCGGCATCTTTTCCCTGAGCAGTGCGATTTCCTCGAAAGGGCTTTCGCGGCGGTTCATGATCCCGACATGCCACCTCGCACCTCCGTGGCATTCCGAACTGAAGAGACCCATCTCGTTGTAGTTTGACGCGAGGGTGCTGAGATCGCGCATGCGAAGCCGGTTTTTATAGTCCGACTGCCCGGCATCCCTCATTCCGGTGGATGTAAGTGCTATGGCCCCCAGGTTGCGGACGCTGTTGACGATCTCTTTCGGGGTCATCCCCGGTTTTGCAAATACGGAATCGGTCATATCGGTTAAATCCAGTTCGGTGTTCCAAGTGCAGAAATTTCGGCTACATAGCGGGCTATTTTGAGCGCTTCCTCCTCGCTGTCGTCTTCGGCGAACTTCGAGACAAGCTCGTCCATGTGCTGTTCGATAAAGCGCGTGGAGAAATCGCCGCTGATGAAGTCCTCGTGCCGTATGATGCTCAGGAGCAGCGGCGCAAGCGTCTTGACACCCTCGACCCTGAGGTTGCGGCAGAGAATGCTGTCCATTTTCTTGATGGCGGTCTCGCGGTCCGGACCAGTCGTCATCATCAGCATGATCAGCGAATCGTAGTAAGGAGGGATATCGGACCCCTCGTAGACGCCCTGCGATACCCTGACGCCCGGATAGAGGTTCAGGTGGAGCCTGTTGATGTTGCCGAACGACGGGCTGAAGGTTGCCGGGTCTTCGGCGTTGAGGCGCACTTCGAGAGCCCAGCGGTTGGGATGGATGTCTTCCTGCCGGAAAGGAAGTGGCTCACCCTGCGCGACGTCGAGCATGAGGCTGACGATGTCGACACCGGTTATAAGTTCGGTGATGCCGTGTTCGACCTGCAGACGGGTGTTGACTTCGAGGAAATAGAACTTGCTGGTGACCGAATCGAAAAGGAACTCGACCGTGCCTGCCGACGAGTAGCCGATCTTCTTCATCAGGCGCACTGCAGTTTCGCAGATGGAACGGCGGACCTCATCGCTGATGCTGGGTGAAGGCGCTTCCTCGATGATTTTCTGGTTGCGGCGCTGCAAGGTGCATTCGCGCTCGAAGAGGTGGATCACGTTGCCGTGCTTGTCGGCGATGATCTGCACCTCGATATGGCGGCCTTTTTCGATATATTTTTCAACGAGCACCTCGTCGCTGCCGAACGATTTTTTCCCTTCGGATTTGGCCTGGGCGAGGGCGTTTTCTATTTCCGCATCGGCGTTAACCTTCACCATGCCCTTGCCGCCGCCGCCAGAAGAGGCCTTGATAATGATCGGGAATGCGACATCGTCTTTTTTCATCCAGGAGCGGATCTCATCGGCATTTTTCGGCGAATTGATACCGGGAATGGTCGGAACGTCGGCATCAACGGCGATTTTCTTCGACTCGATCTTGTCGCCCATCATATGGATGACTTCCGGGCTCGGACCGATCCATATCAGACCGGCATCCACCACCATTCCGGCGAATTTCGCATTTTCGGAAAGGAACCCCCAGCCTGGATGAACGGCGTTCGCACCGCTCCTGCGGGCGGCTTCGAGGATTTTTTCCATGTTCAGGTAGGACTCAACGGGAGGCGCTTCGCCGATATGCACCGCGTCGTTCGCCATGAACACATGGGCTGCCAGTCGGTCCGGCGTGCTGTACACGGCGGTTGTCGGAATTTTCCTGTCCTGGCAGGTCTGAATGATGCGGACCGCCGGGACGCTGCGGTTCGCGACAAGGACCTTGGTAATCTTGTTATCCATCAAGCCTTTGAATGCATTGAAGTATTCGGAAAAAAGGTTTCGGCCCTGCCCTGCCAACCCCAGAAAAAAACGCACCGGCCGCATCAGCCGGGCAAACCTCTCGACAACCACGGAATCCTGGCTGGCAAAGGCAAACCTGCAGCATGCGCTATCCTTCCGGAAACGGGAACCAGGCTGGAAGCCGGCCCTTATCCTGAGGATTGGTAATTTATGTATGATCCTGGCAGAGAAAAGTCACCACCGATTCGAAGACAGGCAAGGGAAAGGTCCCTGGCAAGCGGGTTATTGAATTATCTCCGTGAAGGAAATCATCATACTTCCCGGACTTCCCCGGAATCCGTCACATCAGGCAAATCATTGAACAGGGGTATGCAAAGTCGAAATAGTGAAGATAGCATTTTTGCGGAAGAATCCGAGGGCAAGGAAAAATATTAATGCGGCCATGCAGGATGACCGCATAAAATTTTCCCCAATCGATGGCAACCGACCGGGATAGCCATGTTTTCTATAATCCCTGAGGGACTCACATCCCATGGCTGTCCAGCCAGCTGATTATCCGGTCGGCAACCTTCAGGCATCCATGCTCGAGCATCATGCCATGCGGCATGTCGGGAAAGATTTCCGCTTCCACCCCGTAGCGGGTTCCGGTTTTCCTGACCTCATCCTGGGACATGATCGTGTCTTTCCCGGCACCGAGCACAAGCATCGGCACACCTGCCGGCTCCTGTTTGCCGATCTCCGGCACGAGCATTTCAAGATAGGCGCGATAAGAATCCTGGCTGAGCCGGGCATAACATGACGAAAGAAGTTCTTCCGGCACATCTTCTGAAAAGACGAGCTCCCTGAACTTATGCGGTGTCTCGACGATAGGCTTCATGTTCATGGTCAGGCTTCCCCTGATCGCAGCTGCAGGCTGGCGGCGGAAAATCCTCCATGTGGCGCCCATCAGACCGGTAGGAGGGACAGAGGCCATCAACACGGCACCGGCGGGCCTGCGACGTTCAAGATATTTCTGTACGACGCGGCCGCCCATCGAATGCCCAACAAGCACCGGGGGGCGCCCCAACCTGCCGACAGCTTCCTCGACATCGGCAACATAGTCCCTGAGCGATACACGGCGCATGTTCCTGACCTTTTCACTGCCGCCATGGCCGCGCAAGCTCAGGGCATGGGCCTCATAGCCATGCCGGGAAAAATAGGGCAGGAAATGTTCGGACCAGCACCATGCGCCAAGACCCATGCCGTGGATGAACAGAAGGGGCACAGGACGGGATGAAGATGCCGGTTTTTCGGAAATGATCTCAAGACGCATAGCACCCTTGCCGTTTAAGAGTGAACGAATTTCGAACAGATGAAAAAGGGGAATTGATGATGAAAGCTACGCAATAAACCGTTATTTGCAAGAGGAGAATGCGAGAAAACAGCTATCTGCTTATCGGAACGCAAGAAATGACGATTGTGGAACAACCGGCCACACTCCCCGGTTGAACCTGCACCTTTTTATGATCTGAAGAACCCGGAAAAAGTTGTCCCTGCTGTTCATGGGAGAACGAAAGGTTCCTGCCGGATGAGTTGGCACACGAGAAAAGATGAAAATATAACCGCATTTTTTTCAGTTCAAAGCTTCTCTTTTTTAACTTTCTTTCACTGAATAAACCATATCATCACATAGAAATAACAATCATTGACAGACATGAAAAAACCATTGTACATCCTGATTGGCTCGGTATTGCTGGTATCAGGCATCACAACGAAAACCGTTGCCGCAGCGACTCCTGCTGACGGCGATACAAAGGGGGTTGTCAACTCTTTGAATGTCACCGTTCCCAATGTTTTAGGAATGCTTGGAGGCAAAGGGAGAACCGCAATTGAAAATGCCGGATTGAAATGGGCCTATGCCCCCCAGGGAATCCCTGTTTCGGATCCCAATAAAAATGCTGTTATCGCAAGGCAAACTCCTGCAGGCGGGTCTTCTGCCGTCAGAGGTTCCACAGTCACACTGACGCTCTACATATTCAGCCAGGGCTGTTCAGACGGGGATACGAAAGGCACAGTCAATCCGCTCGGCAGGTAACAGAAAACAGCATGTCGTTGCCGGCGCCATGGACGAGCACCGGCACTTTGGAGGAAATCGTTTTCCTCAGGTGAGGCCGGAACATGCCGGGACAAGCGAAGCAGGAATCCTCAACGAGCCTCGAAAAACATGACGACAGCCGTTCTTGCGAAAAAAGCAGTTCCGTTTCCGTCATCTTCTGTCCCAAGCCCTGAAAAGAACCGTACCGTTATCCGGAAGGGTCAGAATACCTCGTTCTGGACAAGCTGCTCGTAAGTGTCGCGCCTGCGGACAAGCTTCGCTTCGCTGCCGCTGACGAGCACTTCTGCAGGCCTCAGCCTCCCGTTGTAGTTGCTGCTCATGACGGCACCATAAGCACCGGCGGAAAGCACGGCAAGCAGCTCCCCTTCTCCGGCAGCATCAAGCTCGCGGTGACGCGCCAGGAAGTCGCTCGATTCGCACACCGGACCGACAACGTCGGCAACGATGGTCGTATCATGTCGTTTGACCGAAAGGATCTCGTGGTGCGAATGGTAGAGCGCCGGACGGATCAGCTCGGTCATGGCCGCGTCAACAACGAAAAACTCCTTGCCGGTATGGTTGCGTTTCCGGTAAAGAATCCTGGTGAGCAGCACCGAAGCGTTCGCCACGAGGAACCGTCCCGGCTCGAAAATGATCCTGGCCCCGGTCGGAGCGAGGATCGGGATGAGCTTCTCGGCAAAATGCCAGATCGGCGTCGCTGGTTTCTTTGGATCGTAGGTAACCGGAAAACCGCCGCCGATATCGAGGAACTCGATGCCGAAACCGAGATCCTTCGCCGAATTGAAAATATCGATCAGCTTCAATGTCGCTTCAACATAATACCCCGTATCGAAAATCTGGGACCCGATATGCATGTCGAGGCCCTTGAGCGTCAGGTTCTTCAGCGTGCCGAAAAGATCGAACACCTCGGCGAGCTCGGCCTCGTCGATACCGAACTTCTCCTTGCTGTCACCGGTCGTGATGTAAGGATGCGTTTCAGCGGTCACGTTCGGATTGATCCTGATGGCCACCGCGGCATTTTTTCCAAGCTCGCCGGCTATCCTGTCGATGGCATGCAATTCCGAAACCGATTCTGCTTTCAGGAGCAGCACGCCGCTCTCCAGCGCATAGGCAATCTCTTCAGGCTTCTTGCCGACGCCCGCAAAAACGATCTTTTCAGGTTTAACCCCGGCTTTCAGCGCCCGGTACAGCTCTCCTCCTGAATTGACGTCGCATCCGCTGCCAAGCCCCGCCAGGGTGCTGATCACATTAAGGTTGAAATTCGCTTTCACCGAGTAGCAGGTAAAATGCGGCAAGTCGGCAAACGCAAGCTCGAAGGAACGGTAGCTGTCTACTATGCTCT
>JAAXXI010000046.1 GCA_013334565.1 Chlorobiaceae bacterium | reverse complement strand
GTTGACCTTTCCGGAACGGAAAATTTTACGGTTTTCCACCCCAATCGTCGTGGAGCAAAACGAGATAACGGCTATCCTGTTTTCCATTTCTTCGAAAACCTCTTTTTTATCTGCCATTTTACACCTCATGGCGTAATAAACACAATAACTGACACTCATAAAAAAACAACTGTTATCGTGCCTGTTGAGTAAAATTCTTATCTTTTTCAGTAAAATTCGTCCTTGTTTTTTTATTGCTTTACTGAAAAGGGGAAAAATCGTGTCACTTGAACATGCAAGAGCACTGATAGACAAGTTGAAACACGACGAAGCATTTCGTCTGAGCATCCTTGCCATCGCCGATGTAAACGCACGTATTCGAGCCATTATTGATGCTGGATTTACCTGCAGCATCGAAGAAATACAGAAAACAAGTTCAGAAATCAACGCTGAAGATGAAGTATCCGGTGGCTCCTGGCTGCTGGAAATTTTTCCCTGTCCATGGTATACATAAATCACGGTATTCTCCGAAGTCTTTTTCTGCTCCTTTCTTTTTCAGGCCGACAAAACCTGCTTGTCCTCCACCCGCTATAACCGGTTTTCTCAGGCTTTTCAGAGAGAACCGGCCGAATTTGCAAAAAATGTGCCCCTTGATGCAATGACCACGAAATGACTGTTTGCCGTGAAAAGTTGCGTGGTGACATTGCCCTGTCGGCTCGATTTACGTATATTATTATTATAAACAGAGCAATATATTGATATTTACCAGCGAAAGCTTCCTCGCGATGTTTAGAGAAACCGGGGCAAAGAAGATATGGGTTCCAACTTATCGGAAGGGCATACCAATCGGGTTTCGCAACTGATCATGAGAAGTCCGTCGGAAATGGTCAATCTTGAATCAAGGAGGTCCTGATGTCATTGGAACAGGCAAAGGCTATGACCGACAAACTGAAAACCGGCAGGGATTTTTTCAACTGCATCACAGGCACAGATAGTGTGCCGGAGAGATTACAGGCGGTATTCGATGCCGGTTATTCCTGTACCATCGAGGAAATACGACTGGTCAGCGCAGAAACAGACCTTCAGGATGATGTTTCTGCCGGGAGCTTTTCGGAGGATATTTTTTTATGCCCTCCGAAATATTCCTTTTAGCTCGCCTGTCGGCAGGTACCTGAAAACGGACACCAGGGAAACCTGCAATATCCAGAAGAGGATTTCTGTTTATTGTGTATTGAAAACTCTGCTGACAAGGCGAATGGTGCAACGGCTGTAACGGGATTGTGTTCAAGAATGCTGTCATGTCGGGACAATTCAGCAATCGGAGACGGGAATAAAAAACAGGCATCTTGAAGAAACCGGATATTGCTGTCGAAGTGCAATGAACAGGTCCGTTTTCTTTTCATTCGCGGTCAACTCATTTGAATAAAAGAAAAAGAGGTGCGCAATGTCACTGGAACAGGCAAAAGCCCTGATTGACAGAATGAGAAATGATGAAAAATTCAGAAACCGCATTTTCAGCATCGAGGAGATGGACGATCGGATGCGGACAATCTCGGATGCCGGTTATTCATGTACGATCGAGGAAATACAACAGATCAATGAAGGGGAAAACTGCGGCGATATTTCCGCCGGAAGCCTCTGCTGGACCAATTTCTGTTTCAATTGACCGCTTCATCAGTTTTTTCATGAAGACAGACAGGCAGGAAACATGGCTGAAAACAACGAGCTTTGAAATGGTTTGCTTACCTTTCAGATAATCCCCCGGAAAGCAACTTGAAGCTGTCATTCGTCTCAGGTGGTTAAACGATAAAGCAACTCCGGATGTTTCTGCTCAATACGCTTACGGTCCTGCTGCTGGTTTTGTGGGCTGGTATGTGGCTCTGGAAAAAATCCGGGCATCTGCGTTCACGATATCCCGACATACAATTCCATTACAAGGTTTTCAATCAACGATCGGAAATTGAAAATGATGTCTGGTACAGGTTGTGCCCCTGGAACCACCCGTCGAATTACCTGAGAATGGAGAGAGAAGCCCTGCCTGACTGGAGAAGTTTCTCGCCACAGGAAGAACTGGTCGCAGGAACAGACCGGGATAACAGGTGGGAAGGTTTTCTGCTGATTGCCGGAAAACCGGGATTTGAAATGTTTTTTGAAAAAGAACCGGACTCCGTGTTCGACAGGTGCTCGATCAGAGTAATGGGAACCGCAATGATCGATGGGTCCAGTATGGTCGTACACCTTGGCGACCTCTCGAAAGAAACGGCTTTCCTCCTGAAAGACGAACTGGAACTGAAAGCGGGCTCGGCATCGATGTTGCTTCCGACAGATAAAACGGGTTTCAGTCTCAAAATTCAGATACTTGAACGATCGTCATCATACCGGCAGAAGCGGAAAACACCATCCGTCAAAATGATAGGTACACCAGCATGATTGCCTCACTGTTCCCTGTCACAGAACCGTTCGTCACACCTGCCGGTTCACATGCTGCATGAATATTGGCAGGGAGTTGAGGGAAATTACCGGGCTGAAAAAACTTCATCGCGAAGGTACAAGCTTTTGCTGACGACCGGAGCCACTCTTCCATGAAAAATCATCATTTCCACGAAACAGAAAATCGGCCCGTTCACTTGCCGGAATAACAGTACGACTTGATATTGACGAACTCTTTGAGCCCGTAAGCGGAAAGCTCCCGGCCGAAACCGGATTGTTTGACCCCGCCGAAAGGCATGCGTGGATCGGATTTGACCATGGTGTTGATGAAACAGTTGCCGGTTTCAAGCCTGTCAGCCACTGCGAGGGCCCTTTCGAGATCGGCTGAAAGCACTGCGGAACCAAGCCCGTAGGGAGAATCGTTCGCAATCCTGACGGCATCGTCTTCATCTGCAGCTTCGATAAGCGCTGCAACCGGGCCGAAGGTTTCTTCTTCATAGACCGCCATGCCTTTTCGAACTCCCGACAGCAGCGTCGGCGGGTAAAAATATCCTTTGCGTGTCGGTATTTCACCGCCGCAGAGCAACCTCGCGCCATCGGCCACGCTGCGCAGCACCTGGTCGTGAACCTGATCGCGGAGATCGCGCCTTGCAATAGGTCCAATCTGCACATCGTGATCGAACGGATCACCCATAACCGAGTTGCTGAGCTCCCTCAGGAACAGGCTCTCGAACTCATCGACAACACGGGAGTGGACGATAAATCGCTTCGCGGAGATGCAGCTCTGGCCTGCATTCAGAAGACGGGCTGCGACACACACCTCGACAGCCTGGCTGATATCGGCATCCTCGAGAACGATATAGGGGTCACTGCCTCCAAGTTCAAGCACGCACGGTTTGAGTGCATGGCCAGCTTTTGCCGCGACAGCGCGTCCCGCAGCGGTGCTTCCGGTAACGGAAACGGCTTTTATCGAAGGGTGCCCGATCATATAGCCGGAAAGTCGGTCCACTTCATCGATCGCAATATGAACTGTCCGGTAGAGATGCTCCGGAAAACCGGCATCGCGGAACAGCTTTTCAATGGCGATCGCCGAGCCGGTAACATTGGGAGCGTGCTTGACAATCACCCCGTTGCCGGCCATGATGGCGGGAACCGCAAAACGAAAGACCTGCCAGAATGGAAAATTCCACGGCATGATGCCCAGCACGAGACCAAGGGGTTCGAACTTCACCACACCACGTTGACCGTCCAGATCTTTTTCTTCCGGTCGAAGGAAACGTCCGGCGTTTTCCGCGTAGTAATCACAGACCCATGACGATTTGACGACTTCCCCGACAGCCTGCGCAAAAGGCTTGCCCATCTCCCTGCTGATGAGGGCCGCAAAGGTCTCCTTTTCCGCACGCAGAAGCTCCGCCAGACGGTTCATCTGCCTGCTTCGGTCCTCAAAACCAACCTGTTTCCATGACAGCTGGCAGCTGTCTGAAAGGGCTATCACCTGTTCAAGAGCCGCATCGTTCATGACGGAGTATTCAGCAAGAATCGCTTCTGTCGCAGGATTGGTGGTTGTAATCATGGCAGCCTGTGGGTTATCGATAACGGTTATGAAGTGGGAAAATTGTCAGAACACCGAATCTGGCATGCATTCAATCAGGAAAACCGTTGGATTCCATTCATCCGGAACGGTTTTCCTCGTCGAGACTGTCGAGAAGTAAAAGATAACTGTCGTACCTCGAAGAATCAATAAAACCTGCCTCCAGGGCCCTCATGACCCCGCAACCCGGTTCAACCGTATGGGTACATGAAGAATAGGCGCAATCCGGAAAAAACCGTGAAAACTCCCTGAAATAAAAACGCAGGTTCTCCCTGGTGATTCCTGACAGGTTGAACTCCCTTATGCCCGGGGTATCGATCACAAATCCCCCCCCGGGAAGCGGCTCCATGACCGAACTGCTGGTTGTATGTACCCCTTTGCCGCTCTTCATGCTGGTCTCGCCGGTTTTCAGGCGGTCGCTGCCGATGAGCTGGTTGATGAGCGTTGATTTTCCCACTCCCGAATGGCCGCTGAATGCGGCGACCTTTCCCGCGAGCGCTTCCCTGAGCGTCTGGATGCTCAAGGGGTCCATCGAGCTCGTAAAAAGGACATTGTACCCCAGCATCTCGTAAAGCTGCATCGTCTCTCTGGTCTCATCGGTATCCTCGAGGTCCATCTTGTTCACCACGATGAGCGAATCGAGTTGCTCGGATTCCGCAAAAACCAGGTAACGGTCAATAAGGCGTGGGCTCAGTGGCGGTTCCAGTGCGGATACGACCACGACGAGCAGGTCGATATTGGCCGCAATCACCTGCACCTTTTCCTTGCTCCGGTTACGGCGCACGTCCCTTTTCCGTTCGAGTACGCTGTGGCGCCGAAGCACCATTGTTATGACTCCTTCATGCATGTCGCTTCCCGACTCGGTCGGTTTCACAGATACCCGGTCTCCCACGGCCACAAGGGAGGAATCTTCGTTTTCGGTCTTCGTGCCGGCAAATGTACGGCAGCGAAAAACCTCGTCCTCTCCGGCGCTCACGAGGTACGATACCCCCGTGACTTCCGTTACGATTCCTTCAAACAACGTTGCCCTCTTCCCGGTGGTTTTCATAGTTTGACTTGCGGGCACTTCGGTTGATTCGTGAGAGCACGGCGATTCCGGAAGGTTATCCGACATCTGCCAGGATGAAGCGTTCATGATAATGGCGAAGGTAATGGGATCGGACCATGCCATTTTCCGGCTGCTCCAGGCGCCCGTCACGTTTGACAAGATCGAAAGCCGCCCTGCGGGCAGACTGCATGATAGCAAAATCCGCATTGATATCGGCAATCTTCAGTCCGCTCAGCGTACCTGACTGTTCTTTTCCGAGAATATTGCCTGCTCCCCTGATCCTCGCGTCGGTTTCGGAAATCACGAACCCGTCGGTCGTCGAAGCCATCGCATCGAGCCGTTCGCGCGCATCAAGGGTCTGTTTCGCATACAGCAGGAAACAGGTCGAAGGATGCTGTCCGCGACCGACCCTTCCCCGAAGCTGGTGGAGCTGGGCAAGTCCGAAACGTTCGGCATGTTCGATAATCATGACCGTCGCATTCGGCACATCGACGCCCACTTCGATAACGGTCGTTCCAACCAGCAGGTCCAGTTCCCCCCGCCTGAAACTTTCCATGACCGTCTCCTTCCGGTCCGGAGCCATCTGTCCATGGATCAGCCCAAGCCGGAGATCGGGAAAGACCTCCGTTGAAAGCAGTTCGAAACTCTCAACCGCAGCCTTAAGGTCGATTTTTTCCGACTCCTCGACGAGCGGATAGACGATATATCCCTGACGCCCTTCGGCTATGCTGGAACGAAGGAAAGCGTAGACGCCCTCCCGATCGTTGTCCTGCCGGAGAATCGTCTTTACCGGGCTCCGGCCTGCAGGCATTTCACGGATCACCGAAACATCCAGATCCCCGAACACCCCCATGGCGAGCGTTCGCGGAATAGGGGTCGCCGTCATGAGCAGAACATGGGGGTTCGTCGACTTCTCCTGGAGGGCCTTTCGCTGAAGCACGCCGAACCGGTGCTGCTCGTCGATGATCACCAGGCCGAGCGCCCTGTACTTCACCCACTCCTCGATCATGGCATGTGTCCCTACGGCAATATGCAGTTCGCCGGACTCGAGAGCCGAAAGGACCGCCTGGCGCTCCTTCTTCGCCTGCTTTCCGGTCAGCAGTCCGACCTGCAGGCCGAGGGGCATGAAAAGGCGCTTCATGACCAGGTAGTGCTGAACGGCAAGGATCTCGGTTGGAGCCATGAATGCCGACTGAAAGCCGTTATCGGCAGCGAGGGCCATCGAGAACATAGCCACGATGGTCTTGCCGGACCCGACATCCCCCTGAAGCAACCGGTTCATCGGCCTGCCGCTCCTGAGGTCCCGGTAAATCTCACGGACAGCGTTCTTCTGGGCTTCCGTCAGGTCATAGGGCAGGCTTTCGTAAAGTTTGCGAGTAGCCTCCCCGGAATGGGTCAGCGAAACCGCCGTCCTGTGATGACGGAGCTCGTGATGCCTGAGGGCGAAAAGCAGCTGGGCATAAAACAGCTCGGTCCATTTCATGCGAAAACGTGCCTTTTCGAGCAGTTCCGGCGAAGTCGGGAAATGGATTTCGCGGTAAGCCCTGTCGAGCGGAAGGAGGCCGTTCGACGAAATAATTCCGCTGCTGAGGTTTTCCGTCCTTCCCGGTGGAAACTCTTCGAAAGCGCGGGCGATCACCTTGCGGAGCTGCTTCGAGGTAAGCCCGCTTTCCTTCATGGCCTCGGTCGATGGGTAGAGCGGAATGATCTTGCCTGTGCGGTAAAGCTCGATATCGCTTTCATCCCCTTCCTGCCTGTCCCTCAGGGTAAGGCTCAGGCGGTCGTAATCGGGATGCTGCATCTGGGGATGGCGGCCGAAAAAATTGACCTTGCCATGAACGGCAAGCACGTCGTCGGGCATGATGCTCCGGGAAAAATAACGTACCCCCCGGAACCAGGTGAGCTCGAGCATTCCGGTATCGTCGCCAAGCCATGCCTTGAACCGTGACTGGACCCTGCTTTTCCCTTCGACCTGCGTTTTCAGAACTCTTCCGACAATCGTCACCGTCTCGCCATCCCTCACGCTGCCTATAGTTTTCATGAGGCGCCGGTCAAGGTAGCGCCTGGGAAAGTAATCGTAAAGGTCGTCAATCGTAACGATACCGGCGTCATTCAGGATTGCGGCCCTTTTCGGACCGACTCCCTTCAGCATGGAAAGCGAAGTGGTGCCGGACATATTAAATGGTTGTAACTGGATGTAATTTCTCGTATATTTGCACCTTTACAATTCAAGGCCGATCCATATCTTTTATTGTACGACAAAGTAAACGAAAGTCATGAAAACAGATATTCATCCGAAGTATAAGACCGTCACCGTCAACTGCGCGAACTGCGGCAACACCTTTGAAACCCGTTCTACCAGGCCTTCCATAAAGGTCGATATCTGCAACAACTGCCATCCGTTCTATACCGGCAAGCAGACCATTGTCGATACCGCCGGCCGCGTAGACCGCTTCAACAAGCGTTTCGCCAAATCCGTGCAGGCCAAAGCCGCGAAATAATCCGGCCCTCCACAGTACTTCCAAACCTCATTTACAACAGCCATGAGTGTCAGGGACGTTCATCAGAAAATCGAGTCGAGGATGAAAAAAACCATCGAGGCGCTTCAGCATGAGCTCGCTTCGATCAGGACAGGAAAAGCGACAACGGCTCTTCTCGACCGCGTCAAGGTTGAGGCTTACGGCCAGCTCATGCCGCTGAAGCAGGTTGGAAACGTCGGGGTGATGGATATCCATACCCTGGTTGTCCAGGTGTGGGATAAATCGATGGTCGGTCCGGTCGAACGCGCCATCCGCGATGCGAACCTCGGCCTCAACCCAACCGCCGACGGCCAGAACGTCAGGATCAGCATCCCGCCGCTTACCGAAGAACGCCGCAAGGAGTTCGTGAAACTCTCGAAAAAGTTCGGCGAGGACTCGAAGATCTCCCTTCGCAACCACCGTCGCGACATGATCCACGAAATTGAAAAGCTCGAAAAGGACAAGCAGGTCAGCGAAGACGACAAGAACCGCGGCAAAAAAGATGCCGACGACCTCCTGCATAAATTCGAAAAACAGGTCAACGACCTGATTGCGCAGAAAGAAAAAGAGATCATGGAAGTCTGACTGCGACCATCATCAGCAATAACGCAGAAAAGCCGGAAACACCGGCTTTTTCTGTTTTCCGGAAAAACAGTTCAGTCCTCGAAATACTCCTTCATTTTCCTGAACGCATCCTTTCGGGCGAGCAGGCCGCTGATCATGCCGAGCACGGTTGCCGCGCCGGCGGCGAAAAAGAGCGGTCGGGCAGAGATGTTGTTCGTATAGTAGATGGCCGGGATCCCTCGTTCCTTGGCAAAGCTGTCGAGTGAAGTCGTACCGATGACGAGGTCGGGTGCGTAGCGCTCAACGGCATCCATATCCTCTTCGAGGTATTTCCGGTAACGGATCTCCGTACCGAGCATGCTCAGCACCTTGTGGTCTTCCTCCCCGAGGGGCGTCTCGGCGATGGAAGTCGATGCATAGGGCACGTCAAGCCCCGCTTCGAGGAGAAGCCTTACCACAGGCAGTTCGTTTCCTTCGTAGCCGGCCACGATAACCTTGCCGTGCATAGTGCTGAAACGGGCCATCATCTCCTTTGCCTTTCCTGACTCTTCAGCGGCGACCGCTTCGACTGCAGCCTGGTCGAGACCCATGGCCTCACCGATCCGCCGTATCCATTGCGCCGTGCCGTTCGCACCGATAGGGTTGCCTTTGACGATTTTCATGCCCTTTCCTTCAAGAAGCGATACCGTCCGCTCGTAGAAAGGATGAAGCACCGCGCACGCTTCGGCCTGCCCGGCCTCGATATAATCTTCGAGGGCCGTGCCGGGAAGGATTATGACCGATTCCACACCGATTTTCTGGAGTACGGAGCCGATAGCCATAGCATCGACGGGAAAAATTTCCCCGAGCACGACGACCGATTTCGGTTTTTTTTCCGCCTCGAACGCGCCGAACCGTTTCAGAAGAGTTGCAACGGCTACGTCCTTCGCTTCCGGATGCGTCCTGATCTGAAATGCCGGAAGGCGGACAAGGAGCACATCGGCGTTGCCGACCTTCCGGGGAAGCAGTTCCTCGGCAATGCCGGCCGTTTCGGCAACGCAGGTGCTGACGACAGGAATGAACCGTACCGACGGGTCTTTCGCAATTTCCCCGATTGTCCGGCGCAGGTCGTCGATCATGCTCCCGCCCGAAATCTGGACATTCATCAGCTCCGTCGAAACAATCGATTTTCGGGCGGCATAGAAATGCGATACAAAGGTAAGGCCGTAAAGGCAGCCCTGATCGGCGGCCATACAGACCTGGACCCCGTCGATCCTGGTGAGAACCCTCAACCCGCCGAATGCGGGACACATCGACTGCGGATGCAGTCCAGCGCAGTTACAACTCTTTTTCTCCATGGAGCACGATCTCTTTGGTAACCTTTTGAATGCGGGCTTGTCCGTCAACAACTTCCGGAGGCATCTTGCTCAAGTTTTCCGATGCAGCGGAAGCTGTTGGAAATTTACCTGTAGCAAGCCTGAAATATTGCGACTCTCCGGTTTTTGTCGGCCAGACAAATACCGGCACTCCGCCGGTGCGAAAAAAAACAGCCTGGCCGGAGGCCGTTTCCCGTTTATGGAACGTGGCAAGCACGATGGTGTAGTCGCCTTTGCCAAGCACCAGCGATTCGGGCATCGCAGTTTCAACCCTGGCTCCGGAAGGTCCTTTCGCAGCGCCCGTGACCGGTTTCGATACCGTTTCCGCAGGGGCAGGTACTTCGACGACCTTCTCCATCGTCTTATAAGATGTGGACTGCTGCAGCAGTTCAGGTCCCGTCGCCATATAGAAAACACCGGCAAGGATTGCGGCGATCAGGAACACGGCGGCAATCATGAAAGGCCGAAGGTCTTTTCTGCCTCTTATGACAGCGGTGCCGTTGAGAGACGCATCCCTGAGAGGGAGAACGATTTCGTCGAGGTTGAGGTACTCCCGGTTGAGCAGTTCATCGAAAGACCGTTCGGGAAAAAAGGTATAGTTTCCGTCATCGTGGGCGAACGTCCCGAAACCTTTCAGGCGGATTTCCTTTTTCTGTTTCACTGCGGCGGCAAGCACGGAGAGGAATACTTTCCGGAACCGTTCGGCTTCGCCGACACCGAGGGTCACCCCGGAAAGGACGATTCTCCGGCTGTCATCCCGGCCCGTTACCCGCTGGTCGAAAACCAGCCTGTTGCGGGGAGAAGTATAAATGATCCCTGATGCTCCCGTCTTTTTTTCGGATGGAACGTATGCGACCGAAAACGAACCGACACCGCCGAGGAAGACATTTCCCGTTGCAAGAAGCTCTCCGGCCATACCCCGGGAAAAGGCACAGAGCAGATGCCGGGCCTCGGGCACCCCGATAGCGAGCTTTTCGGCGAGATCCTCCGAGAGTCCGTCGTATTTCTTTGCATCGCCGGTTATCATGGTCTTCTTGCTTCCGTTAAAACAACGAATATAACACTTCCCCCGCTAAAATATCCTTCGACTGCGCCATATGGGCACCCTTCCGTGTAAAACCCCTGATGGAAAGCCAAGCTCTTTTGCTTATTACCGTCCCCGGCGATAAATTGCCGAAAACATTTCCAGGGGCACCCTATCACCATCGAGGCATGGCATCAGATATCCTTTCCGTCAGCCAGCTGACACAGCAGATCAAAACGGAACTTGAAACCCTCTTCCCCAGGATCAGGGTGAAAGGCGAGATATCGAATTTCAAAAGGCACACCTCAGGGCACATTTACCTCACCCTGAAGGATGAAGGTGCCCAGATCCCTGCGGTCATCTGGAAAAACACCGCCGTCACGCTGCAGGCGGACCTGAGGGACGGGCTTGAAGTCATTGCCGAAGGCAGGCTTGAAATTTACCCCCCTTCCGGGCGATACCAGCTCATCTGCTCTTCCGTCGCACAGGCCGGTGTGGGAGCGCTTCAGCAGGCATTCGCGGTTCTCCTCCAGAAACTCTCGAAAGCAGGATATTTCAGCGCCGAAAGGAAAAAAACCATTCCGGAGGTCCCTGAAACGATCGGATTGGTCACCTCTTCGACCGGGGCGGTTATCGAGGATATGGGCAACGTCCTTGCCAGGCGATTTCCGGCGGCACGGCTCCTGCTCTATCCGGTGAAAGTACAGGGAGCGAACGCCGCCGAGTCCGTTGCCGCAGCCCTCGCCTGGTTCAATTCGCAGAAAAAAGGTGGAATGCGCCCGGATGTCATCATCATGGCAAGGGGTGGAGGGTCTCTTGAAGACCTTCAGGCTTTCAACACAGAACTGGTTGCCGAAGCGCTCTATCGTTCGGCTATCCCGGTCATCAGCGCCATCGGGCATGAAACCGACATCACGATCGCGGACATGGTGGCCGACCTGAGGGCTGGGACCCCTTCTATCGCAGCTGAACTGGCCGCACCGGATACAGCCCAGCTGCTCAAAGGGATCGATACGCTCCTTTCCCGGCAGGAAAATTTCGTGATGGCAAAGCTTGAAGGTGCAGACAGGCAGGTTTACTCCATCTGCAGCAGCTACGCGTTCAACCGCCCGCCCCTCGAAATGCAGCAGTTCGGCGATCGGATCGATATGCTGCGCGACCTGATGTCGCGAAACATCACCTCGCGGTTCACCGAAATGGCTGGGCACTGGTTTTCAGCGGCAAGGCACCTGGAACTGCTCGATTACCGCAGGACGCTTTCGAGAGGGTATGTGCTGGTGAAAAAAGAGGGAAGGTTCATGACCGGCAAGGCGGGCCTTCACCCTTCCGATCCGGTCGACCTGGTCTTCCATGACGGCACACTGCCGGCGGTCATCAATCCCGGAGGCCGCTCCTGACCATCCTGCGGACCAGTTCCAGCTCCTCGATCGTGTTCACTCCCGGCGTGTCGGTTCCGGTAACCACGCACCTGATCCGGTAACCGTTCTCGAGCAGCCGCAGCTGTTCGAGAGATTCCGATGCTTCGAGCATGGAGGGCGGAAGCGAAGCGAACTGCTGCAACACCTTTGCGCTGAAGGCATAGAGGCCGATATGGCGGTAGAAGAGTGTCGATGGATGCATATTGCGCCGGTAAGGCAGCGGACTTCTTGAAAAATAGAGCGCGTAGCCCTTCCTGTCCATGACAACCTTGACCACGTTTGGATCGTCAAGCTGCTGCAGTTCGTCCTGGGCGACGGGAAAAACAAGGGTGGCACAATCCGGAGAAACGGCCGCAAGGAAAGGGCCGATGACCAGATCGATGTTTTCAGGGCTGATGAGCGGTTCGTCACCCTGCAGGTTCACGAACACATCGCCTCCAATCAGTCGCGCAGCTTCGGCAATCCGTTCGGTGCCGCAGCTCAGCCCTGGAGAGGTCATGATGACCTCGGCACCACATGCATGCAGGACTTCGGCAATTTCCGGGCTGTCCGTGGCAACGGCAACCCTGTTGGCCAGGCGTGACTTGAGTGCCTGCCGCCAAGTGCGGACAATGAGCGGCACGCCTTCGACGTCGGCGAGCATCTTGCCGGGAAGCCGGGTCGAATCGAGCCTGGCTGGGATGAGGATAACAACGTTCATGTTCGTTGCGGGGAATCGATAATAAGGGTCACGGGCCCGTCATTGACAAGGGATACCTTCATTTCGGCACCATACCAGCCGGTCTGCACTGGTTTTCCAAGCTCGCCGGCAATTGCACCGACAAAGGATTCATATACCGGTCTTGCCTCTTCGAAACCGGCCGATCCTGAAAAACCCGGTCGGTTGCCACGGCTCGCATCCCCGTAAAGGGTGAACTGGGAAACCACCAGCGCATCGCCACCGGTATCCCTGAGGGAGAGGTTCATTTTGCCATCGTTATCGCTGAAAATCCGCAGCGCGGCAATCTTGCGGCTCATCCAGGAGATTTCCTGCGGACCGTCGGAAGGCGCAACGCCAAGCAGGACAAGAAGACCCGGCCCGATACCGGACCTGCGGCCTTCATCCGCCGTCACTTCCGCCGAAACGACCCTCTGGACCACTGCTCTCATCACGTCAAGTGCTTTGTTGGGGGGTAACGAAGGAACCGAGAAGCACTTTCGCGTCTTCCGGCACCACTCCTTCTATCATCACGCTTTTTGTGCGCGACGTTCTTCCCGAAACGATATGGACCCGCGAAAAAGGTACTCTGAACAGCCCGGAAAAAAACCGGCAGCACTCCTCGTTGGCGGCATCGTCCACCGGGGCCGATTTCAGCGAGACCTTCAGCCCTCCGTTATAAAAGCCCGAAACCATGCTTTTCGATGAACGAGGCTGCACCCTGACAGAGAAAACAGCATTGCCGTTCTTTGCATGAACTTCGACCACCGGCAACCTATCCGATTACCTTCGGCACCTTGAAAAAGCGGTCCTGCCGCTCCGGCGCATTCTGCAGCACTTTTTCCTCCGGCAGGGAAGGAAGGGTGACATCGTCACGAAGGAAATTGGACAGGTCATGAATGCCGCTAAGCGGCTCGACACCTTCGGTTTCCACCTCGTTGAGCTTTTCGATATACAAAAGGATCTCGTTAAGCTCGTTCGTCATCCTTCCCATTTCGTCATCGGTAAACCTGAGCCTCGCAAGCTCGGCGATATAAGCCACATCTTTTGCTGTAACGGACATGAATCTCCTTGCATTTTTTGGGTAAACAGCATTGCTGCAGGGACTGGCAGTCCTCAGAGCCTGCAGATGCCGAATTTCTGTTCATCGGGCCTGATTTTCGGCCGGCGCTCGATCGGTATGTAATCGAGACTATCCTCCCCGAGATAGATCTGGCGCGGCCTCGCGATTTTCTGTTCCTGGTCCCTCACCTGTTCGATCCATTGTGCAAGCCAGCCGGGTGCCCTGCCGATAGCGAAGAGCACGGGAAACATTTCCAGCGGGAAGCCCATGGCCGTGTAGATCAGGCCGGAATAGAAATCGACGTTCGGGTAGAGCTTGCGCTTGACGAAATAGTCGTCTTCGAGCGCGATCCTCTCAAGCTCGAGGGCAATATCGAGCAGCGGACTGCGGCCGGTCTCCTCGAAAACCTGGAAGGCGATCTCCTTGATGATTTTCGCCCTCGGATCGTAATTCTTGTATACCCTGTGGCCAAAGCCCATCAGGCGGCCCTCGCCAGCCTTTACGGATTTGATGAACTCGGGAATCCTGTCGACCGAACCGATCTTTTTAAGCATGTGTATCACCGCCTCGTTCGCGCCACCGTGAAGCGGACCGTAGAGTGCCGCGCACCCTGCAGCTATGGCGGAATAGGGATCGACGCCCGAGCTGCCGACCGACCTCACGGCACTGGTCGAACAGTTCTGCTCATGGTCGGCATGGAGTATGAAAAGCACATCGAGGGCACGTTCGAAAACAGGGTTAGGCTTGTACTTCGGCTCTGTCATTTTGAACATCATTGAGAGAAAGTTGCCCGTATAGCTCAGCTCGTCGTCAGGCAGGACGTATGGAAAACCCATGCTGTGCCTGAAACTCAGCGCCGCAAGCGTCGGTATCTTCCCGATGAGCCTGCGGACCTGGAGTTTCCGGGATTCTTCATGGCTGACATCCTTGGCGTCGGGATAAAAAGTCGAGAGCGCACCGATGGTGCCTACGAGGATTCCCATCGGATGGGCATCGTAACGGAAACCGTCCATGAACACCCTCATGTTGGAATGGGTAAGGGTATTATGCCTGATATTGTAGGTCCATACCGCAAGGCGTTCCTTGTCGGGAAGCATCCCCTTGATGAGCAGGTAGGCGGTTTCGAGGAACGTGCTTTTTTCTGCGAGCTGTTCGATCGGATATCCCCGGTAACGAAGGATACCTTTGTCTCCGTCGATGTAGGTGATGGAGCTCTTGCACGAGGCGGTGTTCATGAAACCCGGATCATAGCCGAGCAGACCGAAGTCATCTTCCGATACCTTGATCTTCCTCAGCTCGGAGGTCAGGATCGCACCGTTCTCGATCGGAACTTCATAAGTTTTCCCTGTACGGTTGTCAGTGATGCTCAGAGAATTTCTCGACTCTGTAGGGGCCATGATACGTACTCTCTAATGATTGAAAAAAACAGTTACCTGAACCCGGCGTCGCGCGGCCGGGATAACCCAATAGTATTTGTGCTCGAAATTATGAAAATCTCCGATAATACTGAGAGAAAAAATATGGCCTCATAGTCGAAAAAAAGAAAATACTTTTTGGATATTTTGCCGGCTGTCGATACATTTACAACTCATTAACGGAGCTGTAGCTCAGCTTGGTTAGAGCGCCTGCCTGTCACGCAGGAGGTCGCGGGTTCGAGCCCCGTCAGCTCCGCATAAAAAAAGCCCTTCACCGAAGGGCTTTTTTGCTTTATTCAGATCCGGTTATGAAACGTGTCATCTGTTCCGGAACCAACGCCGTCTTCTTGTCTATCTGTATCTTTCCTGTCATTCTGAGCCCCAGTTTCCGGTCGCTGCCGCACACGGGCGATTCTTGCCTTCTGAGTTTTTTTGTCATCCTGTCTTTTTCCTGTCATTCTGAACGAAGTGAAGAATCCACAAACAGCAAAGTCAGGCGATGAATGCTTCGCTGCATTTCATGACGTTCAACATGACGGAGCACGATGTCATTCCGAGCGAAGCGAAAAATCCTGATATTTGCGTGTTATGAAAAGACTGGATCCTTCACTTCGCTATACTTCGTTCAGGATGACACCTGTGTTGCAGAACAAACTCTCTGCTCTTTTCCTTATCGTTTTTGCTCTTGTTTTTGCCTTCTGTCATTTCCTGCCATTCAGCCTTATTTCTGTCATTCTGA
>JAAXXI010000045.1 GCA_013334565.1 Chlorobiaceae bacterium | reverse complement strand
GAAATATGGCCTCATGTCGCGTGTTCCCGCATCGGCAAAAGAACGGGAAGTGATTGGCGAGTGGCTCTGGGACCAGGCCGGACTTGCGATCATTCCATTGAAGAGCAGATAATATCCACGCACAGGGAAGGTTGTTCAAAAAAGGAGCGGCAACGCCTTATGTCGAAATTTACCCCATGGTCCGGGGATGTTCCTTTTCATATCGGGATTTTCCGTGATGTTTTTTTCCTGCCTGTCAGTGATTTTTTTGGATCCCGAAAGCGCTTTTTTGCAGGATTCTCCCTTTCCCCCGAATCATCCAGTGCCATTACCGTTGAGGGAATAGAGCTGAAAACAACGCCGGATTTCATGACGCGACCGGTCGCGTGACAACCATTTCCGTATTCATCGTACATTTTTTTAAGTTCGCGTGTTGTTCACGATGCCATCGGCTTTCTCACAGGTAATGCGCATACCGTTCCGGTTTTTCATTATCATTTTTCTGACCGGATACCATTGTCAGCAACTGTGTGAACTTCTTTACTTGTATGTTATGCTTCTGTTTCGTAGAATGACGTAAAAATACAACATCCCTTCCCCCATGAGTACTTGTTCAGATTTCAGCCAACCGTCTCGATTGACGAAGGAAAATTGAGGGAAGATTTCTTACAGCCGCTTCATAACAACAGTTCAGGCCCATGAAGGGAATCATACTTGCCGGAGGCTCCGGCACCAGGCTTTACCCGGTGACAAGGGGTATTTCAAAACAGCTCCTGCCCGTCTACGACAAGCCGATGATCTATTACCCCCTGACCACGCTCATGCTTTCCGGTATCCGTGATATCCTTATCATAACGACGCCCGAAGATCAGCCCATGTTCCTCAAGCTCCTGGGCGACGGCAGCGACTGGGGTGTTTCCATTACCTACACGGTCCAGCCATCTCCCGACGGGCTTGCACAGGCCTTCATTCTCGGGGAATCATTTATCGGCGGGGATGATGTGGCACTGATACTCGGTGACAATATTTTTTTCGGTTATTCCTTCAGCATGATGCTCGAAGATGCGGTCCGAACGGTCAGGGAAGAGCACAAGGCGAATATCTTCGGCTATTATGTGAGCGATCCTGAACGGTATGGTGTAGCCGAGTTCGATGCGGAAGGAAATGTTCTTTCAATTGAGGAAAAGCCGAAGGAACCAAAGTCGAACTATGCTGTTGTCGGTCTTTATTTCTATACGAACGACGTTGTTTCAATAGCAAAGGACGTAAAACCCTCGGAACGCGGAGAGCTTGAAATCACATCGGTGAACGAAGCGTACCTGCGCCTCGGAAAACTCAGATGTTCGATCATGGGCAGGGGTTTTGCCTGGCTCGATACCGGCACGCATGAATCGTTCCAGGAAGCGGGCAATTTCATTCAGACCGTTGAAAAGCGGCAGGGCCTCAAAGTTGCCTGCCCGGAAGAGATCGCCTGGCGCCAGTGCTGGATAGGGGACGAGGAACTGGAAAAACTTGCTCGGCCACTCATGAAAAGCAACTATGGCCAGTACCTCATGCAGCTTCTCGTGCAGCGTTAGAAAGGAAAGCGGTGCACCGGTCTCCCCATAACGGCAGGGGCGCAGGTTTATTCAGTCCCGGTTGCCTTTCGTTCAGGTTTCACGCGACAATAAATGTTGGTGTCCTTATGGTATCGGGAAAAAACGCTCTATCTTATCTTACTTCTGTAACGGAACTTGCGCATGTTTTAAACCGAGTTTCTCCAGAACGTGTTTTTCAGATTTATTATCACCGCACAGGTACGCAATGCAGGTTATTCCAACGGCTATCTCCGACGTCCTTGTTTTTGAACCGGTAGTGTTCGGTGACGACAGGGGATATTTTTTCGAATCTTTCCGGCAGGACATTTTCGAACGGCATGTCGGCCGCATAGCGTTCGTTCAGGACAACGAATCCAAATCAGGAAGGGGTGTGCTCCGCGGCCTTCATTACCAGAAACCGCCCTATACCCAGTCCAAACTTGTCAGGGCGGTTTACGGGACCGTGCTCGATGTTGCAGTGGACCTCCGCGAGGGTTCCCCATGGTATGGCAGGCATGTTTCCTGCGTGCTCGATTCAAGCCGCAAGAACATGCTCTGGATCCCCAAAGGTTTTGCCCACGGTTTCATGGTGCTTTCACCGGAAGCGGTTTTCGCCTACAAATGCGACAACTACTACACTCCTTCTCATGACGCGGGGGTACTGTGGAGCGATCCCGCTCTCGGAATCGACTGGGGTATGCCTTCGGAAGAGATCAGGGTGTCGGCGAAAGATGCTTCCCAGCCCCTGTTCGGCGAGTCCGTTCATTTCCGGTACGAGGATTACCGGAAGGAAAAACTCTATCCCGGAGCGCCAGGAACATGAAAACCCTGATTTATTCACCCCATCGGACAATTCAGGCATGAATATTCTCGTTACCGGCAGCAGGGGCCAGCTTGGTTCCGAAATCCATGAACTCTCCCCGAAGGCGGGGAAGCATCGTTTTTTCTTTTTTGACCTGCCCGAGCTCGACATAACCGATCCGGCACAGGTTGAAAAGGCATGTGCGATCAACAGTATCCAGGCGATCGTCAACTGTGCGGCATATACCGCCGTGGACCGCGCGGAAACTGATGCCGAAGCGGCATACCGGGTGAACAGGGACGGGGCGGCAGTGCTTGCCGCATGCGCCGCCCGGATAAATGCACTGCTGGTGCATATCTCAACCGATTACGTGTTTGACGGCAAAGCTTCTCTGCCATATCGGGAGAGCGATCCGGTGAACCCCCTCGGTGTCTACGGAAAATCGAAATGGGAAGGGGAGGAACGCATCAGGGAAATCGCGCCTTCCCATATCATTATCCGAACCTCCTGGCTCTATTCCGGATATGGGGCGAATTTTGTGAAAACCATGCTGCGCCTGGGCAGGGAACGGGATACGCTGAACGTTGTTTTTGACCAGATCGGCAGCCCCACGAGCGCTTCGGACCTGGCGGAGGCGGTCCTTTCCATACTCGACCGGGCAGAGACCGGAAAGCGGTACTCTATGACCTTCCATTACGCCGACGAGGGGGTCTGTTCATGGTATGATTTTGCCGTTTCGATCATGGAAATGGCCGGACTTGACTGCACCGTCCTGCCTGTCGACAGTACCCAATATCCGCAGGCGGCACAACGGCCACATTTCAGTGTCATGGACAAATCAGCTGTCAAAAGGGAGTGGGGGCTCCGCATCCCTCACTGGAGTGTGTCGCTCGCCCGGCAGATAGAAAAAATTCTCAAGACAACATCAAGTAATTCCTGAACCAACAAAAGCAAACGATGCACATACTTGTCACCGGAGGTGCCGGGTTTATCGGGTCGCATGTGGTCCGTCATTTCCTGAAAAGCTATCCTGGCTACAGGGTGACCAACCTGGACAGCCTCACCTATGCAGGCAATCTCGAAAACCTGCGGGATATCGAATCCATGCCGAACTACCGGTTCGTGAAAGGTGATATCACGGACGCCGGATTTCTCGACAGCCTCTTTGCGGCAGAATCCTTCGACGGCGTCATCCACCTTGCCGCAGAATCGCATGTAGACCGTTCCATAACCGAACCGACGGCCTTCGTGAAAACCAACGTGCTCGGAACGGTGAACCTCCTGAACGCTGCAAAAACGGGTTGGAAAGGAAATTTCGAAGGAAAGCGCTTCTATCACATCTCGACAGACGAAGTGTACGGCACTCTCGGCAGGGAAGGCATGTTCACCGAAGAGACGCCCTACGATCCCCACAGCCCCTATTCGGCCTCGAAAGCGTCGTCGGACCATTTCGTGCGGGCCTATTTCGATACCTACGGTCTTCCGGTGGTGATCAGCAACTGCTCGAACAACTATGGCGCCTGCCAGTTCCCGGAGAAGCTCATCCCCCTGTTCATCAACAATATCCGGCTGGGCAAGCCGCTTCCTGTTTACGGCAAGGGAGAAAATGTGCGCGACTGGCTCTGGGTGGTCGACCATGCCAGGGCGATCGACGTCATCTACCATCGGGCAAAAGCAGGCGAGACCTACAACATCGGGGGTCACAACGAATGGACGAATATCGATCTGATCAGGCTGCTGTGCACCATCATGGACCGGAAGCTCGGCCGTGAGCCCGGAGAGTCGGCAAAGCTCATCACCTATGTGACCGACCGGGCCGGCCACGATCTCCGTTATGCCATCGATTCTTCGAAGCTGCAGCGCGAACTTGGCTGGGTTCCGTCGATCACCTTCGAACAGGGGCTCGAGGAGACGGTCGGCTGGTACCTGTCGAACCGGGAGTGGCTCGAAAATGTGACTTCCGGCAGTTACATGCGATATTATGAGGAGATGTACGGGGGCCGCTGAACGATCCCGGAATAAACACTAATCAATTACCACACCATGAAGAAGATACTGGTCATCGGCGGAGCCGGGTACATCGGAAGCCATGTGGCAAGGGCTTTTCTCGACAGGGGCTATGACGTCACCGTATTCGACAACCTGCAGAGCGGGGTCAGGGAAAACCTTTTCGACGATGCGAAGTTCATCCACGGCGACATCATGCGCCCCGAGCAGTTGCGTTCGGCGATGTCTTCAGGGTTCGACGGATGCGTCCATCTTGCCGCGCTCAAAGCTGCAGGTCAGTCCATGCTGAAACCAGGAGAGTATGCCCAATCGAATATCTCCGGTACGATCAACATCCTCAATCAGCTTCTTGAAGCAGGGATTTCCACGGTGATATTCTCATCATCCGCCGCAGTTTACGGTTCACCGAGGTATCTGCCCATCGACGAGGAGCATCCGAAAGATCCGGAAAATTTCTACGGCTTCACGAAGCTCGAGATCGAAAGGCTCCTCGACTGGTACGACAGGCTGAAGGGGCTGCGTTATGCCGCGATCCGTTATTTCAACGCTGCCGGGTACGACGTCCGGGGCAGGGTGAGGGGGGTCGAGCTGAACCCGGAAAACCTCCTTCCGATTGTTATGGAAACAGCAGCAGGCATCAGGCCGAAACTCTCGATTTTCGGAACCGATTATCCGACGCGTGACGGCAGCTGTATTCGCGATTACGTGCATGTGACCGACCTTGCGGAAGCCCACGTCACCGCTTTCGAGCATATTCTCCGCAATGGCGGCAGCCTGACGGTGAACCTTGGCAGCCAGAACGGGGTGAGTGTCCTGGAGATGGTCGATCGGGCAAGGGCGCTGACCGGCAAACCGGTCCCTGCGGACATTGCGCCAAGACGACCCGGCGATCCGGCCGAGCTGGTGGCATCTTCTGAAAAAGCCAAAGAGCTTCTGGGGTGGGAACCGAAATACAGCGATGTCGATACCCTGATCACCTCGACCTGGAGGATGTACGAAAACCGTTCCGCATCCCGATAAAAACCATCCATTCCGTTTCATGATCATACCCGTTATACTCAGCGGCGGTTCCGGGACCAGGTTATGGCCGCTTTCCCGTTCGCTATATCCCAAACAGCTCCTTCCTCTTGCCGGAGAACGGACGATGCTGCAGGATACCGTGCTCCGTGTTGAAAACCTGGAAGGCAGGGGGCCTGTTTACTGCATCTGCAACGAAAGCCACCGGTTCCTTGTCGCGGAACAGCTACGCGAAATCCATGCCGATACGGCGGGCATCATTCTGGAGCCTGTCGGCAGAAACACGGCCCCGGCCGCAGCCGTCGCCGCGATGCTGGTTGCCTCAAAACATCCGGGAGCGCTGATGCTTCTGCTTCCGGCGGATCATGTGGTCGGGGACCGGGACGCGTTCACTCTGGCAATTAGCGCAGGCGTAGAGGCTGCACGCGAGGGCAGGCTGGTCACTTTCGGCATCGTGCCGCTCTCTCCGGAAACCGGGTACGGCTACGTGCGGGTTTCTGCCGGGGCAAAGGATGCCTGTGGAGTATTCCCGGTGAGCCGGTTCGTTGAAAAACCCGACAGGGAAACGGCCTCGCACTACCTCGAGTCGGGAGATTACTACTGGAACAGCGGCATTTTCCTGTTTTCTCCCGGAGCATACCTCGATGAGCTTTCGCGATTGAACCCTGCAATACTTTCCGCATGCCGGGATGCCCTTGCCGGAGCGAAAGAGGACCTGGATTTTCTCAGGCTCGATACCGCGGCTTTCGAATCGTGTCCTTCGGACTCGATCGACTATGCCGTAATGGAAAAAACCATCCGGGCCGCTCTTGTGCCGCTCGATGCAGGCTGGAACGATATCGGGGCATGGTCGGCGCTCCGGGATGTCCAGCAGTGGGACGAAGAGGGCAATGTGAAGAAAGGGGATGTGCTCACGTACGACGTACGTGATTCCTACATCCATGCAACCCACCGGCTTGTCGCAGCGGTCGGGCTCGAAGGGCATGTCGTCGTCGAAACAGCCGATGCCGTGCTTGTCGCTTCGAAAGACCGGGTGCAGCATGTGAAGATGATCGTCGATGAACTGAAGAAGATGGGACGGGAGGAAGTGGTGACACACCGGAGGGTCTACCGCCCTTGGGGCTTTTACGAAACGGTCGATTTCTCGGAGCGCTTCAAGGTGAAACGCATCAATGTCAAGCCCGGCGCAGCGCTTTCGCTCCAGAAGCACCTGCACCGGGCTGAACACTGGGTTGTCGTGAAGGGTACGGCACATGTGACCGTTGCGCAGAGGCAGATCGTCCTTTCGGAGGACCAGTCGACCTATATTCCCATAGGGACCTTCCATCGCCTTGAGAACAGGTCGGATGTCCCGCTGGAGCTCATCGAGGTGCAGTCGGGCAGCTATCTCGGTGAAGACGATATCATCCGGGAGGAAGACCAGTACGGACGGCTTTAGATGGCTGAATATTTTTGAACGTCTGATTTATTGAGTATATTGAACTCATATGTTTCAATTCGAATGTCTATAATCAAAATATCTGTTTCATATGGCTGAAGAAATCAAATCTTCCGGGCGTGCCGGCGATGTTGTCAAGGGCGATTTTTCGACAATCCTGGTTGGTGTAGGCACGATACTCGACAGCGCCCTCACCCCTCTCGGCAAGCTTGTTGCGGAGACGCTCGATTCCCTTGCTGGAGTGGCAAAGCAGATCCTTGACGGCGTCAACACTACCCTCGGGAACAAATAAGGAACTGTTATCCCCGGGTTTTTACGGTTGCCGCATGCAGGGCACAACAGCTTTTCAGGCAAGCTTTTCTTTTCAGGAAAGGCTTGCCTGAACTTTTTTATATCCGATTCTCGTATATTGCTTCTTTTTTTATCACATGCAGGCGGAGCGCCTGTTTTGACCGCAAGATCCTGAAGAACAATGGCTGACAAATTTGCAGAGTACCCCACCAATACTACTTACAGTTCGGTGGAGGCGGAAGTCCTCAATTACTGGAATGAAAAAGGGATTTTTCAGAAAAGCCTCGATACCAGGCCGTCAGGGCGCATATACTCGTTTTACGAAGGCCCGCCGACCGTGAATGGAAAACCGGGCGTGCACCATGTTTTCAGCCGCACGATCAAGGACGTCGTATGCCGTTACAAAACCATGCAGGGGTACCGGGTGCCACGCATGGCCGGGTGGGATACCCACGGTCTGCCTGTCGAGATATCCGTCGAAAAGAAACTTGGCCTGAAGAACAAGGCGCAGGTCGAAGCATACGGCGAGGGAGAATTTAACGCTGAAGCCCGTTCGCTGGTCTACCACCATATCGACGACAACCGGGAAGGATGGGGGAAGCTTACCGAGCAGATGGGTTACTGGGTAGACATGGACCATCCCTATATCACCTGCGAGAACAACTATATCGAATCGGTCTGGTGGGCACTGAAAACCATTTTTGAAAAGGGGCTGATCTACAAGGATTACAAGATTGTTCCCCAGGACCCGAAATCCGAAACGGTCCTCAGCTCGCACGAACTTGCGCTGGGTTACCGTGAGGTCAAGGACCCGAGCATCTACGTGAAATTCCGTCTGAAAGGCGGCGATGCTTCGTTCCTGGTCTGGACAACTACCCCCTGGACGCTGATTTCCAACGTTGCGCTCGCGGTCGGGCCTGATATCGATTATGTGAAGGTCCGGAACAGTGAGACCGGCGAAATGCTCATTCTCGCAGAATCGCGCCTGCAGGTGCTCATCGAAAAAAACGAAGAAGGGGAATCGCCCTGGCAGGTCGAAAAAAGCATGAAAGGAGCGGAGCTTGAAGGAATCGAATACGAGCCGCTTTTCACCTATGTCAAGCCGTCGAGGAAGTGCTGGTATGTCGCGTGCGGCACATTCGTCTCGACCGGGGACGGCACCGGCATCGTTCATATAGCGCCTGCATTCGGCGCGGATGACTACGAGCTTGCGAAAAAGTACGACCTGCCCATGGTGCAACCGGTTGCACGCAACGGCTGTTTCACCGCAGAAGTGAGCGATTATGACGGCGTGTTCTTCAAGGACGCCGATCCCGATATCATCCGCCAGCTCAGGGAAGCCGGCAAACTCTACCGCAAGGAGACCATCACCCACACGTATCCCTTCTCGTGGCGTTACGATGTTCCGGTGATCTACTACGCGAGGGAATCGTGGTATATCAGGACCACCTCCATTGCTGACCGCATGGTCGAACTGAACAAAACCATCAACTGGTGTCCGCCCGAGATCGGCTCCGGCCGTTTCGGCAACTGGCTTGAAGAGAACAAGGACTGGGCCCTTTCCCGGGAGCGTTTCTGGGGGTCGCCACTTCCGCTCTGGGTTTCCGAAGACTTTGCCATCGGAGACGGCGCCGAATCCGGAAGGATCTTCGCCGTCGGCTCCGTCAGCGAACTGCGCGAGGGCTTCATCGATATCAGGGGAGAACGCCACCTGCTCGGCGATGCGCTCGAAAGGGGACTGGTCGAGCTCGACCTGCACAAGCCGTTCGTCGACCGCATCTATTTCATCAGGGACGGCAAACGCTTCAACCGCACGCCGGAACTTGTCGATGTCTGGTTCGACAGCGGCTCCATGCCGTTCGCCCAGCTGCATTACCCATTCGAGAACAGGGAGCTTTTCGAAAAGACCTTTCCGGCGGATTTCATCGCCGAGGGCGTCGACCAGACAAGGGGATGGTTCTATACCCTCCATGCTGTCGCAACGCTGATTTTCGATAAACCGGCATACCGGAACCTTATCGTGAACGGGCATATCCTTGACCGGAACGGGCACAAGATGTCGAAATCGAAAGGAAATGTCGTCGATCCGTTCGAAACGATGGGCAAGTACGGCGCCGACGCGCTTCGCTGGTACCTGCTCGTCACCAGCCCGCCCTGGAGGCCGAAATCCTTCAATGCCGACGAGATCGAGGAGGAGCAGAGGAAATTTTTCCGGGCATTCATCAACAGCTACAATTTCTTCGTGCTCTATGCGAACGTGGACGGCTTCCGCGGCTCCGAGCCGGAAATACCCCTCGCGGAGCGTTCCGAGCTCGACCGATGGGTGCTTTCTTCACTGAACACGCTGGTCGGCTCCGTTCATACCCGAATGGAGCAGTACGACCTCACCGGCGCGGTGAGGCTTCTGAACGATTTCGTCGTCGATGATCTCTCCAACTGGTATATCAGGCGTTCCCGAAAGCGTTTCTGGAAAAGCGACATGGGCCAGGACAAACTCGCGGCCTACCAGTCCCTCTATACCGCCCTCGAAACCCTGGCGAGGCTGCTTGCGCCGTTTTCGCCGTTCATCGCGGACCGCATCTGGCTCAACCTGAACGGCGTCAGTGGTATCGATACCCGTGAATCGGTTCACCTTGTGGATTTCCCGCTGATGGATGCGGCCGCCATCGACCTGCCGCTCGAACGTCGGATGAAGAAAGCCCAGATCATCACCTCGCTTGTGCGCACCATGCGGGAAAAAGCCTCTATAAAGGTTCGCCAGCCGCTCAAGCGGATCCTGCTCGCTGCCGGTGATGCCGCCGCGAGGGAGGAGTATGCCCTGGTATCGGATATTATCCTCGAAGAGGTGAACGTCCAGAAAATAGAGTACATCGAGGAGGAAGGATCTGTTGTCAGCAAGAAGGTCAAGCCGAATTTCAAGGCGCTCGGCCCCCGGTTCGGCAAGGACATGAAAACGCTCGCCGAATCGATCCGGTGCATGAGCCACAAGCAGATATCGCTGCTGGAAAAAGAAGGCGCGGTTTCGATCGAACTTGACGACAGGGTGTTTGAAATCCTCCGAGGGGACGTCGAAATCATGCACGAGGATATCGAAGGATGGCTCGTGGCATCCGACGAGGCCAACGGTATCATGGTCGCGCTCGATACGGAAATGAACGAGGAGCTCGAGCTGCTCGGCCTCTCCCGCGAGCTCGTTAGCCGAATCCAGACGCTCCGCAAGGAGAGTGGGCTCGAAATAACGGACCGTATTTCATTGATGGTCGAAGGCACGGCAAAAGTTATCGATGCAGTGAAACGGAATGATGCGTATATTAAGTCTGAAACCCTTGCAACAGCCCTCACAGCGACCGTTATCGATGACGCAGCACCCGTTTCCGGCAAAGAAGAGTCGGTGAACGGTGAAATCTGCCGGTTATCGCTTGAAAAAAATGTTGGTTAATTGTATTATCAAAATCGCTATTTCCACAGCATTTGTCAGAATCCGCAAAAAGGTGCACCATGACGAAAAAAAGCAGCAGCGCCCCCAGGAAAGAAAACGAGGTCGATGACGAGCCGATTCTTACCAAAACCTACCTGACCGACGAGGAACTCGAGCATTTCAGGCAGATCCTGCTCAAAAGGAGGGAAGAGGTCCTGCGCGATCTTGACATTCTTCGTTCTTCGCTGTCGGATGAAAACGTGGAAGATTCGATAAACTCGAACTATTCCATGCACATGGCCGATCATGGCACCGAAACCATGGACCGCGAACAGCGTTTCATGTTTATTGCCAGGGACGAAAAATACATCGGTTATATCGATCAGGCCCTCGACCGGATCAGGAACAAGACATACGGCATCTGCGCCAAGTCAGGCAAGCCGATCCCCAAGAAAAGGCTGGAAGCCGTTCCGCACACCGCTGTCCGAATCGAGTTCAAGCAGGGCAAGAAGTAATCGTACCGGTTTGGCGGGCCCGGGGCTGAAGGAAAAGAGCATAAAAAAAGCTGCCTCATGATACGATCGTGAGGCAGCTTTTCTGTTTCCTTGCGGTATCGCGACAAATCAGTCGTTCTCCTCCTTGTCGGTGGTGGCATCGACAACCTGTAAGGGGTAATCGCCGCTGAAACATGCCGTACAGTAGCTGCGTGTTTCGTTTTCGAACGACGGCACGCTGTTCAGGAGCCCCTGCATGGTAAGGTATTTCAGTGAATCGACGCCGATATACTCACGGATTTTTTCGATCTCTTCGTCGCTGTTTTCCGAACAGTCGAACATATGCGTCAGAAGCTGGCGCTTGGTCGGGAAATCCATGCCGTAAAAGCAGGGATTGGTTATCGGAGGCGAGCTGATATGGAGGTGGATCGCTTTAGGATCGGCTTCGCGGATCAGTTTGATGAGCATTTTCGCCGTTGTGCCGCGTACGATCGAATCGTCGATAAGAATGATCGGCCTGCCCTGGAGGACGCCCCGGACGATGTTGTATTTCGAGCGCACTTTGATGTCTCGGCTGTGAATACCCGGCTGGATGAAGGTCCTGCCGACGTAATGGTTCCTGATGAGCCCGTGCTCGAACCGTGCCGGCCTGTCGAGCTTGATGCTTTCGCGTACGAACCCGAGGGCTGCGGTGTTCGACGAGTCAGGGACGCTGACCACGGTAAGTTCCTTGTCGCCTACCTGCGGCTGGATAGTCGATTCCCTTGCCAGGTTTTTGCCGAGATTCCGTCTGACCTTGTCGACGGAATTCTGGAAAATGAAGCTGTCGGGACGTGCGAAATAGACATATTCGAAGATGCAGCGCGCTTTGTGGGGAACAGGTGGCATGAACAGCGATGTCGGTTTTTCGTTCGCGACGGCGAGGTGATCGATCAGCAGGATTTCTCCCGGTTCTATGTCACGGATATATTCGGCCTGGATGATATCGAAAGCGCATGTTTCGCTTGCCACGATATAGGTAAGTTCACCGGTGAGCGGATCGACCTTCTTTCCGAGGGCGAGCGGCCTGAACCCGTAAGGGTCCCTTGCGGCGATCATCTGGTTGTTGGCGAGGATCACCATCGAATATGCTCCCTGGACCTGCGTGAGCGCATGGTAAATCTGCTGGATCGGCTCTTTCTCCCGGCTCCGTGCCGCGAGGTGCGGAATGATTTCCGTGTCTGAAGAGGCCTGGAAGATCACACCGAGTTCGGTCAGTTCGCGCCTGAGTGTCCTGGAGTTGGTGAGGTTTCCGTTGTGGGCTATGGCGAGACTTCCGGAGCGGTAGGTGAGGGAGAAAGGCTGGACGTTATTTGTCGATTTCGAAGAGCCGGTTGTCGAGTACCGGTTATGCCCGATGGCGGCATATCCGCCAAGGGTTTCGAATATCGTTTCATCCTTGAACACTTCAGAGACAAGGCCCATGCCCTTGTGCTGCTTGAAGACGGTCTTTTTCTTGGCTTTGTTATATTCTGCGACAACGATACCGGCCGCCTCCTGCCCTCTGTGCTGCAGGGAATACAGGCCATAGAACGTATCTTCCGCGGGAGTTTTTGAATTAAAAACACCGAAAACTCCACACATAAGCAAGTAGATGTTTAAGTTTATAAACGCGCAAGCTTCCTAATAATGGAAAATGCATGACAATATTCAAACGGAATATTTAAAATAATCGTTGCAGCACTCGGCAGGGTTCCTGAATACGGTAAAATCCTCCATGGCGGAACATATACCATAATAACCATAGTAAATTACAAAACAGGGGATTGCATGCTGCGCGAAGGACCTCTTTTCATCCACTTCACCATTATTGAACCATGCTTTTAACGGCAAAAAAAGAACGTAGGCCGCCAGGCCCGGCCATCTGGATTACGGTTACCCTGCTCTGGGGCACCGTCTTTTTCATCTCTTCGATTTTTATGCTCAGGGCGGCCTCAGGTATGATCGGGCAGGGTTTCTTCAATCCGTCGCCGGCAGGGGCCTTCAGCGTTTATTGTGTCCACGCCGCCATTCTTGTCGTATTCGCGCTTGCGGCCATGCTTCTGAAGAATGCCGTCGATCCCGGCAGCGAGAACCAGATCCGCCGATGGGAAGCCATAGACCAGGGAAAGGGGGAAAAATTCTTTATTTCGTTTGCCGGCAGTATTGCGACAAGTTTCTTTTTTACCCTCCTGACTGCAGCAACCTTTTCGATCGTATCGGGCATGCTTGGATTGATCGTCCAGTTTACCCTGCCGGTCATTTTTCTCGCCGCGCTTTTCAACATCGCGGCCGGACTTGCTGCATCACTCGTGGTAGGTGTTATTTTTCTCGTGGCGAAGGTGGGGAAGCGGAAGGGTTCTTAGGCTGACGTCCGTATGGCGGCTTCTGCCGAATAAAAAAAGCGCGGGCGGTTCCGCGCTTTTTCGTTTTTTTCTGTGGAGCTAAGGAGATTCGAACTCCTGACCCTTTGCATGCCATGCAAATGCTCTACCAACTGAGCTATAGCCCCGTTTTCCTGCTCTAATTAAAAGAAAAAAAACTTGTTTTTGCAACTTGTTTTCTTCATTCTTTCATTTTAGGCTATGGGCAATGAAGAATGGACTGTCTGGTCCGGCTGACCTGTCCGATCAGTCGGGACCGGTTGCCTGTAAAATTCAGGAAAGCGCCATGTCACTATCTTTTATCGTCAAGGAAGGTTTTTCAGGTATGGGAAGGGCGAAGCTACCGGCGGCCATCACCCTTGTGGTCAGCTTTTTCGCACTTGTCCTGCTTGGTCTTTTCAGTTCCGTGTCGCTGAGCTTTTATGATATCATCCAGGAACTTCGAGGCAAAGTTCAGCTTGAGGTATTTTTCGCCGATTCGATGAACGATGCCGATGTAGCCGGCGCCGTTAAACAGTTGCAGGCCATGAAAACCGTGCGCGAAGCACAGTTTGTGTCAAAAAACGAGGCGGCCGCGATTTTTGCCCATGATTACGGGGAAGACGTCGTCAAGGTCCTTGGCTCGAACCCGTTACCCAGATCGGTAAAACTGAAGTTCAGGCCCGACTGCGCAAGTCCCGATATCATTGAAAAGAACATTGTGCCGCTTATCGGAAAAATTGTCCCTGGCGCCGATATCCGTTACAGCCAGGGTTTTCTTGGCCAGATAGAGCGCAATGCCCGGATATTCACCTTCCTTACGGGAGGGATCGGCATTCTTATTTCTCTCTCAACCATCGTTCTGGTGGGTTATACCATCAGGCTTGCCATGTACTCGAGGCAGGAACGCATCCGCACCATGCGCCTTGTCGGTGCCACGGGGTGGTTCATCGGGGCCCCGTATGTTATTGAAGGGGCCTTGCAGGGTTTGATTTCCGGCCTTTTTGCGGCACTTGCCGTCTATCTGCTGCTCGACAGGCTTCTTGCCGTCAACGAACCGGTGATCTACACGATCCTCCAGCCGACGGCAACATTTGTCTACCCGGGGGTTATCCTTCTTGGTCTGCTGCTTGGGATTTTCGGCAGCGCGTTCTCTGTCGGGCAATACCTCAGGGGGATTTCAAAGTGGTGAGGACTGGGGACTGGAGAGTGGAGAGTGGAGAGTGGAAAGTGGGGGCTGGGGAAATCAGGACTGAGGACTGAGGACTGAGGACTGAGGACGCAAGACCCCAAACCGTCATCCTCGGGCTTGACCCGGGGATCCATCGTTGTAGTTAAGAAAATACTGGGGACGGAGTGCCGAGGGTGGGGAGGAGTGATGTGCTATGTGTTGAGTTTGTGGAAATGTTCTATCCCTTTTGTCCCTGCAGTCATTTTGGCCCTTTTCTGGAAATCAGCAGCAGCAAGGAAAAATCACTGCCAACGAGATCCCCAAACTCTCAATCTCCTGCAGCCTCTTCTCCAGTATTCAGTTTCCGGTGAATGAATAGAGTATCGCAATTTCCTCTTTCCAGATATCGGAATCAGGAGTTTCAAGAATGAGCGGGATCTCTTCGAAATCAAGGCTGCTGACGATAAACCGGAAAGTATCCAGGCCGATGGTCCCTTTTCCAAGGGATGCATGGCGGTCGAGACGGCTTCCGGCCGGATGCCTGGCATCGTTGAGGTGCATTCCTCTGAGGAAGCGCATGCCGACTGTCCGGTCGAACTCGTTGAAGACGGTTTTTGCAGCCTCCGCATTTCCCATGTCATAACCGCTCGCATGAAGGTGGCAGGTATCGAGACAGATACCGATCCTCGTTTTATCCTCTGTCATGTCTATCAGCGCTGCGAGCTGTTCGAACCTGAAGCCAAGGTTGCTTCCCTGCCCGGCTGTGTTTTCAATGACTGCTGTGACATTTTCCGATTGTTCCAGTGCCTTGTTGATAGAATCGGCAATCAGCCGGAGGCACTCATCAGGCCGTAAACCGTTCAAGTGGCTTCCAGGGTGGAAGTTGAGCATCGTCAGTCCGAGCCGTTCCACACGGATCATTTCTTCGTTGAACGCTTCGCGTGAGCGTTCAAGTTTTTCTTTTTCCGGACTTCCGAGGTTGATCAGGTAACTGTCGTGGGGCAGGATGTGCCGGGGTTCAAAACCATGATCGGCGCAGTTCCTGCGGAATTGTTCGACTGAAGCCGGAGAAAGTGCCGGAGCTTTCCACTGGCGCTGGTTTTTCGTAAACATGGCAAACGCTTTCGCTCCGATTTTCCCGGCGTTGAGAGGGGCATTTTCGATCCCTCCAGCTATGCTTACATGCGCTCCGATACGTTTCATCTTTGGGTAATGGGTATTGGAAAGTGGGTATTGGAAAGTGGAAAGTGGGATGTGGGGATTTTCTCTTTCTTTCTGGTCACAGGTTTTTTTCATATTGCATGATAGGAAACGTTAACCGTTTATACACTTTATCTTACAAACTCCACCAATCGGACGGATCAGACAGATCGGACCCATCGGCTGGATTCGGCAACGAGTCCTCACAGAGTTCTCAGCACTTCCCTCATTCTATTACCCAATCCCCTCCTCAGTCCTCAGCACTGAGTCCTGATTTTCCCAGCCCCCACTTTCCACTCTCCACTTTCTATTACCCAATCCCCTCCTCAGTCCTCAGTACTGAGTCCTGATT
>JAAXXI010000044.1 GCA_013334565.1 Chlorobiaceae bacterium | reverse complement strand
AAACTTTCTTGACTTTTTTTTCGTCCCTCTCGTCCGGTCAGGCGCGTTTTTATACAACTTCGCTCCCGCCCTTCTTCGTTCCCGCTTTCCCTCGATTCACATCCTGGTCAAATAACATGCCCCTTGCAGGGCTCCTTACCGCCGATGACCTTAACTCATTCATCAACGGGCTCCTAATGTATCACCCCAACCACTTACTTCCAAATCTTTTTTCCGGTTTTCCGTCAAAAAAAGAAAAAAATATTTCAATGGGATGCAGGAAATACTGCGGATACCCGCATAACCGGTAAAATCATCGGCTCATCGCGTCTATCTTACGTCTCTAACGCGTTTTATCACTGAAGAGCTTTTCGTGAGGCATCGAATCCAAAGGTGGGAAAATTGAACACAAGGCTGTCATGCTGAGGCAGGCCTTCTGTCTTTTTCTGTCTTTCTGAGCGCCAGCGAAGAATCCATAAAGGACAAAGGCAGGAAATAGATGCCGCGCTTCATTTCATGTCGTGCAGCTTGACGGAACGCCATGCCTTTCCGAGCTAAGAAAAGAATCCGGATAGTATTGTTTTGAAGAAAGATGGATCCTTCACTCCGCTACGCTGCGTTCAGGATGACTCGTGTATTGCAGAACCAACTCTCGGCTCTGCTCACGCTGTCTTTTCCTGTCATCCTGTGTTTTCCTGTCATTCTGAGCGGAGCGAAGAATCCATAAAAGGCAATCGCAAGACATGGATGCTTCACTTCATTGCATTTTCGTTCAGCATGACGGAACGCAAGGTCATTCTGAATGAAGTGAAGCATCCACAAAAAGCAATGTCAGGAAATGGCCGGCATCGGAAAAGTTTTCCCAGTAAAAGCCGTTGCGTGCTTCAATACTCCCGAAGCCCTCTCTTCGACAGCGTAAGCAAGCTCGAACCGCTGGACCCGGGTAAGCGCATTCGGGACAACGATACAGGGAATCCCTGCCGCATGGGCCGATTCGAGGCCCCGTCTCGAATCCTCGACGGCAAGGCATTGCCGGGGTTCGAGGCCAAGCCGCTCGACCGCTTTCAGATAAGGTTCGGGATGCGGTTTCGGGTTGCCGATGTCGTTATCGGTGATGATGACTTCGAAACAGTCGAGCAGGCCGTTATCGCGGTGCATCAGTTCGACCTTGTCACGGGGGCTTCCGGTCACAAGCGCCAGACGCACCTTTCCTGCGAGCGCCCCGATGGTTTCGCGCACTTCGGGCATCAGCGGCACCGGTTGCTCGAGACATTTCAGAAACGTTTCGTTCCTGCGCTCGATAACACTTCTGGCAAGCTCCGGGTGTATGCCCAGTTCGCTGGCAATAACGCTGCTGTGCTTGGCGTTCCCGAGATATTCCATGCCCCAGTAAACGCTGTCGAGCTGATATCCCGCGTCAGCGAAAGCGTCCCTTGTCAGCTCGAAAAAAAGTGACTCGCTGTCGACCAGCACTCCGTCGTTATCCCATAAAATCGCTTCGACCATATCCCTGAACAATCAATCAGTATTTTCGTGAACCCGATGCCCTGCAATTAAGGTAAGCAGATCGCCTTCACGGCACAAGAGGATGTTGCTTCAGGATAATCGATGCCAGGAAGAACGGCTGAAACAATCCTACAACCGAACGATCACAGGCAAAAGGAAAGCAGCGGAAGCCCGATGCGAACTGTTTGTGCGGAATTGGAAAGGAGACGCTGTCAGCAGGAAAGCCTGACCTGCACGGCATACCGACGGTATCTCCGTTGAAACGGCAATGCGGTATGAGAAACCGGTTTGCCGGAAGAAAGGGACTGTCCAGGAATTGATCCATGAAACAGCCCCTTTCTCATGCAAGGGAAGTGCTTATTCCGCGGGAACGAAAGAGGGCATATCGACCGGAAGTTCCATCTGTCGGGTCCCCTTGGTAAATTCTTTAGCTGCGGCTACAAAGCCATGAAAGAGCGGATGGACCCTCTGAACCCTCGATTTCAGTTCCGGGTGGAACTGCACGCCGACGAACCAGCGATGGCCCTTCAGTTCGATGATCTCAACCAGCTCGCCGTTCGGAGAGGTCCCTGAAAAGATCATACCGCCGTCCTCGAAAGCCTGGCGATAGGTATTGTTGAACTCGTAACGGTGGCGATGGCGCTCGTTGATCAGGAATTTCCGGTACGCCTCATAGGCTTTCGATCCTTCCCTGATGATGCAGGGGTAACTGCCGAGGCGCATGGTGCCCCCTTTTTCCTTGATCTTCTTCTGATGTTCCATGAGATCGATGACGGGAAAACGGACCCGCTTGTTGAACTCGGTGGAATTCGCATCCTGAAGGCCGCAGACGTTTCGCGCGAATTCGATCGAGGCGCACTGCATGCCGAGGCAGATACCGAAAAACGGAATATTCTTCTCCCTCGCGTACTGGATATATCTGATCTTGCCCTCGATGCCGCGATCGCCGAAGCCTGGAGCTACAAGGATCCCGCTGACGCCTTCGAGCTCCTTCGAAAAATTGAACGAGTCCTGCTCGGCATCCTCGGCCCTGAGCAGCCTGATGTTGATCTTGACGTTGTTGCTCGCGCCGGCATGGATGAAGGATTCGAGGATCGATTTGTATGCATCGGGATACTCGGTGTATTTGCCGCAGATGCCGATGGTCACTTCGCCGTCCTTCGGGCTCTTGACTTTCGTGCAGAAATCCCTCCAGTAATCGAGGTTTGGCTCCTTGAACATCTTGAAGCCGAGTTTCTTGAGCACCCGCTGGTCGAGCTTCTCCTTCAGGAGCATGAGCGGCACCTCGTAAATGGTCTCGCAATCGTTCAGGCCGATGACGTCGAGCTCGTTGACGTTGCAGAAGTGGCCGACCTTGTTTTTTATCTCCTTTGAAAGGGGCTTTTCGCTCCTGCACACCAGTATATCGGGCTGGATACCCGTCTCGAGCAGCATTTTCACGCTGTGCTGCGTCGGTTTGGTCTTCAGTTCGCTTGCCGCCTTGATGTAGGGGACGAAGGTAAGGTGGATGTTGAGCAGGTTACGATCGCCCATTTCCAGCTTCATCTGCCTCATGGCCTCGAGGAAGGGAAGCGATTCGATATCGCCGATGGTGCCCCCGATTTCGGTGATGAGGATATCAAGGTTGCTGTTTTTCGCCTGTTCGGCCATGCGGTCCTTGATTTCGTCGATCACATGGGGAACCACCTGGACGGTCGCTCCGAGGTACTCGCCCCGGCGCTCCTTGTCGATGACCGACTTGTAGACCCGTCCCATGGTCAGGTTCGAGGTCTGCGAAGTGGACTCGTCGAGAAAACGCTCGTAATGGCCCAGGTCGAGATCGGTTTCAGCCCCGTCGTCGGTCACGTAAACTTCCCCGTGCTGGTAGGGAGACATGGTGCCCGGATCGACATTGATATAAGGGTCGTATTTCTGTATGGCCACCCTCAGTCCCCGCGACTTGAGCAGCATGCCGAGCGACGCGGAAAGGATCCCCTTGCCCAGCGAAGAGATGACGCCGCCGGTCACAAATATATGTTTCACATTTTTCGGTCGAGCCATAACATCGGGTCGTTGTTGTTTGTGAAAAATTCAGTGTTGGTGGAGGGCCTTATGGGCGCCGTCGCAGAAAGGGAGCTTTGCCGAAAGGCCGCAGCCGCATATCGCCACGTTTTTTTCCGTTTCGATGGTAACGGCATATGGCTCCTTGCCGCTTCCCTTATGCGAGCCGTCGCAGTAAGGAAGGGTCTGCGATCTGCCGCAGGCGCAGTAATATTTCGTTCCCTCGCTTTCCCTGATTATGAATGGCCTTTTCTGGTCCATGGGATCATTCCTTTTGGTTTACAGACGGAACCCGTCAGTTGAAAAGGTCAATCTGGCCATCCGGGTCCTCCGCCGGGAAATCGTTGCCTTCTATCTCTTCGTCGCTCTTCGGCACCCTCGCGATCGCGGAAATCTTGTCGCCGGCCATGAGCCTGATAAGCCGAACGCCGGAAGTGTTCCTGCCGGCAAGCCGGATATCGGAGACGTGCTGTCGGTTGACGATGCCGTGCGTGGTGATGATGATGAGATCGTCCTCATCGTTGACGTCGAGCAGCCCCACGAGCACGCCGATCTTCTCGTGCGCCTTGAGGGTGATGACCCCTCGTGCGCCGCGCTTGGTGAGACGGTAATCCTCGACCCGGCTGCGTTTGCCGAAACCGTTGTCGGTCACCGAGAGCAGCGCGGTGTCCATACGTTTGGTCGTGACCATCGAGATGCATTTCTCATCCTTGTCGAGCATGATACCCCTGACCCCCATGGCGGTTCGGCCCATCGGACGGATCTCGGACTCATGGAAACGGACGGCGAAAGCCGAGCTCTTGGCAAGGATGACCTGATGCTCTCCGTCGGTCAGCCGGGCATCGATCAGTTCGTCGTTCTCCTCGATGGTGATCGCGGCGATGCCGTTGCGGCGCGGGTGCGAAAACTCTTCGAGGGCGGTTTTCTTCACCGTGCCGTCGGCAGTTGCCATGATGATGAAGCCCGGTTCATCGAAGTTGCGGACGTTGATATATGCCTTGATCTTCTCGCCCGGCTGCAGCTCCATGATGTTCGCGAGCGAACGTCCCCTGGCGGCACGGCCGGCCTCGGGGATCTCGTACACTTTCAGCCAGTAACAGCGGCCCCGGGTGGTGAAGAAGAGAATGTAGTTGTGCGTCGAAGCGATGAACATGTGCTCGATGAAATCGTCATGTTTCGCCTGGGCGCCGGTAACCCCTTTGCCTCCCCTTGCCTGGCGCCGGTAGCCCGACACCGGGAAACGTTTGATGAAGCCGTCATGCGTGATGGTGATCACGACATCTTCCTGGGCGATCATATCCTCGATCGAGAAATCTCCCTCCTGCGGAACGATCTCGGTCCTGCGGGCATCCCCGTAGACTTCCCTGACTTTCAGCAGCTCATCGCGGATGATCTGCATCTGTTTTTCCGGACTTGCAAGGATGGAGCGGAGCTCGTCGATGAGCGCGAGGGTGTCCTTGTACTCCGTATCGATTTTCTTCCGTTCGAGACCGGTAAGGCGCTGCAGGCGCATTTCGAGGATTGCCTTCGCCTGTATTTCCGTAAGTGAGAACTTCGACATGAGGCTGTCCTGCGCGGCCTGCGCGTCCGCCGACTGCCTGATGGTGGTGATGACCTCGTCGAGGTTGTCGAGACAGATTTTCAGGCCCTCGAGGATATGCGCCCTCTTTTCCGCCGCGGTGAGGTCGAACTGCGTCCTGCGAAGCACAATCTCGTTGCGGTGGATAATGTAGTACTGCATCATCTCCTTGAGGTTGAGGACCCTCGGCACGCCATCCACCAGTGCAAGCATAATGACCCCGAAGGTATCCTGCATCGGGGTATGCTTGTAGAGATTGTTGAGCACGACCTTCGCCACGGCATCGCGCTTCAGCTCGATCACCAGGCGCATGCCGTCCCTGTCCGATTCGTCGCGGATATCCGCTATGCCTTCGATTTTTTTGTCGTGGACCAGTTCGACGATCTTTTCGATTAATCTCACCTTGTTGACCTGGTAGGGAAGTTCGGTGACGATGATGGATTCCCTGCCGTTTTTCTGCGTCACTTCCACGAGTGCGCGTGCCCTGATCACCACTTTCCCCCTTCCGGTCAGGTAAGCCTGCCGGACCCCTTCGTAACCGTAAATGATGCCGCCCGTCGGAAAGTCGGGGGCTACGACGTGTTTCATGAGGTCGGCGACTTCCAGCTCCGGGTTCTCGATGAGGGCGATCATGCCGTCCACCACCTCGCGGAGGTTCTGGGGCGGAATGTTGGTCGCCATGCCGACCGCGATGCCCGAAGCGCCGTTGACCAGCAGGTTCGGGATAGCCGAAGGAAGTACGGTAGGCTCTTCGAGCGAATCGTCGAAGTTGAGTGAAAAATCGACCGTCTCCTTGTCGAGGTCCTTGAGCATCTCGCCTGCGATCTGCTTCATACGGACCTCGGTATAACGCATGGCCGCCGCTGAGTCGCCGTCGATAGATCCGAAGTTGCCCTGTCCGTCAACCAGGGGATAACGGAGCGAAAAATCCTGGACGAGGCGCACGAGGCTGTCGTATACCGCGCTGTCGCCGTGCGGATGGTATTTGCCGAGCACTTCACCGACGATACGGGCGGATTTCTTGTGCGGCTTGCCTGCCTGAAGGCCAAGCTCATGCATGCCGTAGAGCACCCTGCGGTGCACCGGCTTCAGGCCGTCCCGAACATCCGGCAGCGCACGGCTCACAATGACCGACATCGAATAATCGAGATAGGAATCCCGCATTTCTTCTTCAATACTGATCGGGAGGATTCTTTCGCGCTGCATGGGTCAGTCCTGGTGATAATTGGCTGTAAATATCCTGTCGGGATAATGTATAAAAATCCCCGTTAATTCGTAACTCGAGAGCTGCCTAAAATATGCAGGAAATTCATAGATGCGCGCAGTATATCGCCTTACGATATCTTCGGCGCATCGGACCAGAGGGATTCGAGATCGTAAAAACGCCTTTCTTCAGGCAGAAAAATATGCACAACAACATTGACGTAATCGAGGAGGATCCAGTGCATGGTATCGAGCCCTTCGACATGGAGCGGGCGCTCGCCGTCTTTCTTCAGTTCTTCGATGATATGTTCGGCGGATGCTTTCGACTTCCGTTCAGAATCGGCGGAGGCAATGACAAAATAATCCGTCACCGAGGTCAGTCCCCTCAGATCGAGGATCTTGATCTCTTCGCATTTCTTTTCAGCTGCCAGTTCGGCACACCTTTTTGCAAGCAGTTCGTCCAGGGCGACATCCCTGATATCGACTGCCGGAGATTTTTTTTTCTTTTTCACACTGTTCATTATACAACGTCCACGTTCCCTGAAAACAACTTCATCACTAAAATAGCAATCATTCACACTCCGCCAACTCCGGGCACAAACATTTGACGGTAATCCGGCGCAACGGCATTGAGGCCTGCCGGATCAGCCTTGCAGCAGAGCCTGGCGGCGGCGGGAAGAAGCGACCGCGCCGAGAACGAAACGGCATCATCAAGACGTATGCCCTCCCCTTCGCACAGCGGCGCAAGTTCCTCGAGCCGGCGACCGCAAACAACGACATCCCCGGATATGGAGGCAGCCGCAGAAACAACGGCCGAGGCCTCCCCCCTCTCAACCTGGTCGTGCCAGTTGCCTGAAGAGAGCTCAGCCGCTTCGAAGCAGGCATAAAAATATTCGCCTTTTCGGGACTGGACCACGGCCATGACGCGAGTCGAAGCCTCCTGCAGCGATGCGGCCATTGCAGGCAGGGTCGGGACCGCCACAAGCGGAAGCCCGAGAGCCCATGCTATCCCTTTTGCCACCGAGATGCCGATGCGCAGGGCGGTAAACGAACCCGGACCGGAGGAGAAAGCCACGCAGTCGAGTGCGCTGCGGTCAATGCCGGCCGAGGCCATGACCCCTTCGATAAGCGGTACAATGCCTTCAGCGGTCTTCTGCCACTGCGCGCCATGCGCTTCGAAGATTGAATCGCCATACTGCACCGCGGCGCTGAAAGATACATGTGAGCACTCGATGGCCAGGATGTTCATCTGCCGATCCTTCTGATGATAATTCTGCGATTGTCGCCGCCGGCATGTTCAAGCGTCACGGTAACAGTGAACCTTCCGGCATATTCGGGGAAGCGGTCCCCCCATTCGACGACCGCAAGATACGCACCGCAAAGATATTCGTCAAAGCCCGTCGCTTCGAGCTCCTGGACGGTTCGGATCCTGTAGAGATCGAAATGGTGCAGCGTGACATCCCTGCCTTTCAGCGAACCGTGGTAAATATTCATCAAGGAAAACGTCGGGCTGGAAAGCTGTTCGTCGCAGTTGAACACCTCGGCAATGCCTCTCATGAACACCGTTTTCCCTGCACCGAGCTGGCCGACAAGCGAAACCGTCTCGCCCGCAGAGAGGCCCGATGCGAAACGACGGGCATATTCGCGGGTCTCCTCGGGCGACCTTGAAAGAAATTCTTCAGTCATGCAGGGTATCAGTCAATGGGCTTGAAAACCAGCCCGGTCATGATCTTCGGATAGAAAAAGGTCGACTTCTGGGGCATCACGCCGCCGGACTCCGAAACGGCGAGAACCTGGCCGACCGTCGCCGGTTTGACGACAAACCCGAGCTGAGCCTTTCCTTCTTCAAGGGCCCTGAACACTTCGGCATCGTCCTTCACATAGACGATGTTGGACTGCCGGGCCAGCGCCTCCTGGCCGATACCGAGGACACGGTTCAGCACCACTTCGTGGAGCACGACAAGCCCGAGCTGCTGGAGGGCGGGAGAAATATCGCTGTCGATAAGACCGGCCGCTCCATCTTTGAGGGTGATCCCGTACACACTCCCGCCGGTCACGACACCGTACGAGTAACTTGAGGTCGAGGCATCGAGATAGGCCTTCAGTTCGGTGCGCCCGGCAAGCCCGGTAACGGAAAAATGCTCTTCGAGCCGTTTGAGGAACGTTACGGCGTCGAACCCTTCGACACTGTGAACCAGCCGGTGGATCGGGAATACGACCAGCCCCCTGTCGTGGATGTTGTTCAGGTAGCAGAGGATGAAATTATATGGCTCGTCGCCGGTATGCCCGGGGTTCGCGGCCGCCCGCTCCCTTCGGTAATTGAGCCCTGTTTCGTAACGGTGGTGGCCATCGGCGATATAGACGCTTTTTTCGGCCAGCGCCTCCTGCACCGCAGCGATCAGCTCCGGGTCGGTAATCCGCCACAACCGGTTGCGGATAGCCTGGAACATGGCGTCGACCACCGGTTCGTGCGCAGCAGTATAACCTGCGATCAGGCTGTCCGCCCTGCCATCCTCGTCCGCATAGAGCCCGAAAATGGCGCTGATGTTTGTTTTCGTCGTCCTGAACAGGTTCAGCCTGTCGGCCTTGGGACCTGACAGGGTGCGTTCGTGCGGAAGCACTTTCCGCTCGGCGAACTCATGCAGCCTCAGGGCGGCAAAAAATCCGCACCGGGTGTGGGTGCGTCCTTCCTGGTCGGTGAAGGTCTGGCTGTAGGGATAAAGGGCCGGTTCGTTCTCCTCGAAAAGGACCCCTTCACGAAGCCACTCCGCAATCCGCTCAGCCGCTGCCGCATACGGGTCGGCCTCCATAGGCAGCTCGAGCTTTATCGAATTGTACGGCGAGCTCCCGTAAAGCTCTTCCTGCATGGACGGGGGGATGACGTCATAGGGTGGACAGATGAGGTTCGCCATGTCACCCGCGGTTTCGCGATTGTACCGCAAGCCCCTGAAAGGACGTATTTCCGGCATTCGTTCAAGTATTAAAAGGTTTATGGAAGAGATCCTTCCGTGGTTTTTCCGGTGATCCAGAAGTCGTCGTGTCCCTCCCTGACGAGGACCATGATCCGCTGGCTCCTGCAGAGCTCGAGCACGGCGAGAAAGGTGACGACGAAAATAAGCCGCTCGGCGATGCCTTCGAGCATCGAGCGGAACGATACCTGCATTCCCTGGTGGTGAAGTTTCGAAAGGATGAGCCTGCTCTGCTGTTCCACCGTTACCGGGGCGTCCATGACGTTCCGGGTCATCGGCCTGGGAATATTGTCGAGCACCGACTGGTACGCAAGCATGAGATGATAGAGCGTTGGGCGGTTGACCGCCTGGTCAAGCTGGTCGAGCACTTCCGGTTCGAACTCCTCGAACATGCCGCGCGAAAAAAGCCTGTCGCGCTCTGCAGAAAGCCCGTCAAGCACCGAAGCCACTTCCTTGATGCGCCTGTATTCGAGCAGCCGCTGCACCAGTTCGTCCCTCGGATCGAACTCGTCCGTGGCTTCCCCATCGAGCACGGGCCGAGGCAGCAGCATTTTAGCCTTGATGCTCATCAGCATCGACGCCATGTAGATGAATTCCGCGGCAACCTCGAGGTTCAGATTCCTGGCGGCATGGATATAACCAATGAAATCAGCCGTTATTTTCGAGATGGGAATATTATATATGTCCAGTTCATCGCGCCTGATAAAAAAAAGCAGCAGATCGAGCGGCCCTTCAAATTCGTCGAGGCTGATCCTGAACATGGTCCGGTTTTTGTGTTGACGATGCTGTATCAGCAAAGATAGAAAATGCCCGGTTATCCGCCATAAGAATCGGGTGAGAGAGGGCATTTGAAAAAAACCGGGAAATTGAACTGCAAAATTCCAAAACAATTTGTATCTAACCGTTCAAAGGTGTAATCCGCCTTACGCGTTTATCCACCCATGTATCGAAAAAGACGTCAATGAACAAGTTTTCGCGCCGCATTGCTGCAGCGGCAATGGTTATGCTGTTTTCAGGAGCTCCCGCATTCGCGGGCCCGGCTGACGACTATTTCAGCGACGGGCTCCAGAAGCACCAGCAGCGCGATCTCGCCGAAGCGGTCAGGCTCTACTCGAAAGCAATCGATGCGAACCCGTCCTTCACCATGGCCTACCAGATGAGAGGCGTCGCGGAACAACAGCTCAGGCAGTACCCGCAGGCGATCAACGATTTCACCATGGTCATCGCGTCCAGCGATCCTCTCTTCAAGGTTGTCGGTTACTACAACCGCGGTGTCCTGAAAAACATGACAGGCGACTACGCCGGAGCCATACCCGATTTCACGCTGGCAATCGAAATTGACCGGCGAATGGCGGCGGCATATTTCCATCGCGGCATCGCGAAAAGCAAAACAGGCGACCTGGCCGGCAAGCTGCTCGACTTCCGCGAAGCAGCAAAACTTGGAGACACCACAGCTGAAAAATGGCTCGACACCTACTACCCTGGATGGAGGGAGCTGCAAATACCATTGCCAGCTTCTTCATGAGGTCACCTCTGTTTACTTTAGTGAGAAGCATGAATGCAAGACGCTGAGAGTCCCGACAAGCCGGGGTGAGGATTTCGAGCACTGACCAGCCCGAGCGACAGGACTTCGGAACAACTATGACCGTCAGCCGGAGGACCTTTGCAATGCTCACCGGAATAAAAAAAGGCAGGGATGCGCTCCCTGCCTTTTTCTTTCAGATCCCAAGGACCTGTTTTCACAAGCTGACGCTCAGATCGCTTTTCCTCCCCGTTCCCTCGTCCTGATCCTGATGCACTCTTCGAGGGGAGTGATGAAGATTTTTCCGTCACCGATCGCCCCCGAATCATGGGTTGCCGAGTTGATGATGGTATCGACCGTGATATCGACAAACTCGTCGTTGACCGCGATATCGAGCCTGATTTTAGGGATGAGGTTCGGCGCGATTTTCTGGCCGCGGTAGAATTCGATATCCTCCTGGCGGCCGTGGCCGGTCACCCTGCTCACGGTAATCCTTGTTATATCGGCCTGGATCAGCGCCTCGCGAACATGATCGAGCCTGTCCGGCTGTATGATAGCAGTTATCAGTTTCATTGCACTTCCGATTAATTAAGGTTGATAAGGCCATATCCCTGCTCGCCGTGCATGCTGTGGTCGAGACCGGACATTTCATCGTTTTCCTTGATACGCAGGCCGACGGTTTTCTCGACAATGAACAGCAGGACGAGAGAAACTATCGCAGCATAAGCGATGGTGACACCTACAGCCGTGGCCTGGACACCGAGCTGGTCCAGCACGGTCCAACTTCCGCCTGCCTTCTGGGCCGCATCAGCCATCCATGACGAACGGATAAAGAATGTAAGGAAAAGAGCACCGACAATACCGCCGATACCATGCACGCCGAAGGCATCGAGACTGTCGTCATAGCCGAGCTTGCCCTTGATGAGGATCGCCGTATAGCAGAAGCATGTTGCGATCGCACCGAGAGCGAGGGCACCAGAAGGCTGAACGACACCAGCCGCTGGCGTGATGGCGACAAGGCCTGCAAGGATGCCGGAAGCAACACCAAGGCTTGTTGCCTTACCGTGGTGGAAAAGCTCGATGATCATCCAGGTGAAAGCACCCGAAGCGGCGGCGATCTGTGTGACCGTGAGGGCCCTGGCGGTATCGAGGTTGCTGGCGATAGCGCTGCCGGCATTGAAACCGAACCAGCCTACCCAAAGAAGGCCAGCACCGGTAAGGGTCATGGTAAGGTTGTTGGGATGCATGACGTTCTTTGGATAACCGCGCCTCTTTCCAAGATAGATCGCAGCAACGAGACCGGTGATACCCGACGAGATATGCACGACGGTACCGCCGGCAAAGTCGATGGCGCCTTTCGCTCCAAGGTTGAACAGGAAGCCGTCACCTGCCCATACCCAGTGGCAGATGGGACTGTAGACAAAGATGCTCCAGAGCGCGATAAAAAGTGCATACCCCCTGAAATTCACCCGTTCCGCAAAAGCGCCGGCAATAAGCGCAGGAGTGATGATGGCGAACTTGCCCTGGAACATGGCAAAGACATATTCAGGAATCTGCGTTGACATGATCGATTCGTCGATGCCCTGCAACATGAAATACTTGCTGTCCCAGCCGATCAGACCTCCGAGGATACCCGGGCCGAAACTGAGAGCATAGCCGACAAGCGGCCAGAGGACACCGATGATGACCATCGCGGCAAAACTGTGCATCATGGTGCCCACAACGTTCTTGGTCCGCACGAGACCGCCGTAGAACATGGCGAGGCCTGGGACCATAAGGAGCACGAGGGCGGTCGAAGTCAGCATCCATGAAGTGGTACCGGTATCGGTAGTCACCGCATCCGCTGCATGGGCGGAACCCTGCAGAAGCAGCATGGCTGCCGGAACTGCAAGAAAGGACTTGAGAAGTCTTTTACTCATAACAACTTGAATGAAATTAAAGGAGCCTTATTTATTAACGAAAACAACATTAATGTAATTAATTATTTAAGTTTTCAAAAATATTAACAGATATTTTTTACAATTATGTGACTTATTCAATAAAATAATCACACTAAAGGGCTTTAAAGCCCTTCAGGAATGAAGTGATGAATGGAAAAATTCAGATGGGATAGTATGGGAGGAAATAAAAGGATCAGGGTAACTGAGCGGTAATTTCAGGGAAATATGTCTGCATCATCGACTGGTGATGATGAATTTTTAACACTCCTCGCATTTTAATTTTGAAAACCTGTATTTATTACGGTAAATTGAACACAGAAATCTGCCAATGGATGGCCGATCGCTATACAAGTAATTTGTGCCTTGGTTACTTGCCGGCGTCTCTTTTCTATCAATGCACATGCATCTCGGATTATAACAATGAATATTTACGTTGGCAATTTGCCTTACGGCGTAACAGAGGAAGATCTTCGCTCCGCCTTTTCCCAGTTTGGACAGGTGGACAGCTCCAACATCATTACTGACAAGTTTTCGGGTCGCTCGAAAGGTTTCGGCTTTGTTGACATGCCAAACGACAGCGAAGGCCGTGAAGCCATTGAAGCGATGAACGACAAGGATTTCAAAGGCCGCACCATCAAGGTGAACGAAGCAAGGCCGCGCGAAGAGAGGCCAGCCAGAAGAGAGTCGCGCTACTGAGCTTTTCTCATATTCCACTCCTTGAAGACGGACAGGGCAAAGATGCTGTCCGTCTTTTAATTTATGCCTGACGCTTCCCGTGATGATGCACGGACAGGGTACGTATAGTCCTTATTTACCGTTTTTTACCAAGTCATCGAGCGCCGCTGCAAGTACGGGATACCGGAAGGTAAAACCGTGCGACTGAAGAAACCCCGGTCTCACCTTCTGTCCTTTCACCGCATATTCACCACCTTCTCCCATCAGGAGCTGCACGGCGAACTTGGGAACCGGAAGAAATGACGGTTTCCCCAGTACCCCTCCAAGCGATGCAGCGAACTCTTTCATGGTAACGGGTTCGGGACTGACGATGTTCACCGGTCCCCGATATGCAGGATTCCCCAGTGCTTCGAGAATGCATGCGATCTCGTCATCGATATGTATCCACGACAGGCATTGAAAACCTGAACCTACCGGTCCGCCGAGGAAAAAATTGAAAGGTGTGAGCATTTTCTGAAGCATTCCGCCTTTCGTCGAAAGAACGATGCCTGTCCTCAGGAGGACAAGCCTTACGCCATAACCTTCAACCGGCAGCGCTTCCTTTTCCCAGTCGATGCAGATTTTCGCGAGAAAATCGTTGCCGCCCTGAGAAGTCTCGAGCAGATCTCCGGTTTCATCACAGCGGTCGAAGGAACCATAATACCCTATTGCAGAAGAAGAGAGAAAAACGTCCGGCTTTGTTGCAGCCTTCGAAATTTCCCTGACGAGGTGGCGTGTCCCGTTGATCCTCGAATCATAGCACTCCTTCTTGTGTTCCTCGTTCCACCTTCCATCGAGCAGGGGTTTTCCGGCAAGATGGATAACGGCTTTTGCCCCGTCGATATACGAGGTCCACTCGCCACTTTCCATAAATGAATCCCAGCGGACATAACCGGCGGCGCCGGGAATTTTCGATGCAGCCGTCTGGGGAGAGCGGACAAAAACGACAACCTGCTCGCCTCGCTTGTTGAGCTCCCTGAGAAGCTCGGCACCAATGACACCGGTTGCACCGGTCAGAATAATATGTCCCTGCATCGTTGTGATCGTTTTATTCAGGAAATATCTGCACCGCAGAGATGATGCGGTCGGTATGTGAACGAACGGCGGAAAAAAATAATTCCCCGATGCCTGCCATGCTTGTTCGGTCTTCTGTCAGTACCGATTGTTGCAGAATTCGCACCAGTTGACAGATAACCTGTTTTACGTCAGGAATCCGTACATTAATTATATGGCCGGAAACCAGCCCATTGCAAACTGAGGTGTCTCTGGCCGACCCTGATATTCTCATTCATTATGGAAGGGAGGAAATACTTGAGAAACATGATAGTCTGTGTTCTTCTTCTTCTGCTGCTGTTTCTTCTGCCGCATGAGCTTTTCGCCGTGAACTGGGTCCTTGTCAAGAGCTCGAGAATACTTGGATGGACCCTTGAGGAGTACATCGAATCGGATACTGTAGCGGAACAAGACGGAAACATCAGGTTCTGGTATCTTGAAAAAATCATAAAACCGCTCGGAGCGGAACAGCGGGTCCTTAAAATCGAGGACGTTACGGCAACCCATCAGGTCCGGGTCCTCGAAACACATTTCTTTGTCAACGGTATGCTGAAGAAATCGAAAACCGATAAACCCGGAGATTTCCAGGACGAATCGAAACTGAAGGACCCTCTTTCTACAGCGCTGAAGTATGTGAAGCAGGGGGCAGATACCGGTCCGGTGCCGACACCTCCCTGATCAGCCGCAGTTCCTTTTCAGAAAACGGGAGATTTCAGGAAAAAACAGGTACAATAGGGGTACCGGGTTCATGAGTTGTTCAACCGTCCGGCACTTTCCATCCAGCAAGTTATTATCCAGTTCAATCCGAGAGGATACCTTCGGGAGCAGCCATGCCAATTCACCCATGCAGCGGAGAAGACAACACCTGCAGCGACAGGGACTGGAGCCATATCCTGCTTGAATCCATGGATGATCCGGTCAGCCTGCTGGACCCATCAGGTTTGATCCTCGACGCCAACCCCGCCTGTATTGCCTGGATATCCAGGTATTACGAAACCTGTATCGGGGCGAACATCTATAAAATAATTTCCTCCCATCCGGCCCTGCAGATATTCTATCCTCAGTGGAAAGCGATGATCGAGGAAGTTCTCGAGACAGGCAGGAGCTGCTCCTTTGAAAATGAAGGGTATGGTAAAACCGTCAGGTACACCACGTACCCGGTTTTTTCCCCGGACGGGAAGCAGAAGAGAATATGCATCATAGCCCGGGCTGTAGACGACGGCAGCAAAAAAGAGAACAATGAACTCGGCAGCCGGCAGTTATGGGAGCTTATCCTTGAAAAATGCCATGTCGGGGCATGGTCGATGAACCTTGTCAGCGGTACGTTGTACCATACGCTCGAGCAGGACCGCCTCTTCGGTTATGAAAAATCCGTGGACTGGGGTTATGAACGATTCCGGGACCATGTCATTCCTGAAGACAGGGAAATCGTGGACAAGCTTTTCAAGGGAATGTTCACCGCATCCGACGAGTGGGACACCGAATTCCGCATCCGCAGGAGCGACGGGGTGATCCGCTGGCTATCGAGCGCCGGGGCGGTCATGAAGGACGAGCATGGCAAAACCGTCTGTATATCGGGCATATCAAGGGATATCACCGAACAGAAGACATCCCGCATCGAGCATGAAAGCTTCCAGGCAAAGATGGCATATGCGCTTGAAAACAGTCATGTCGGCATATGGCATCTCGACCTGAATAACTGCCTGGTGACCCGCACGCTCGAACATGA
>JAAXXI010000043.1 GCA_013334565.1 Chlorobiaceae bacterium | reverse complement strand
ATTACCCGGGACGCCCTGCAATCCGATCCCGGTTTCAAGATGAGCAGCCGCATCGACAAACGCAGCGTTCCAACGGGCCTGCAGGGCGTATAACCCGATTCGAGGAGCTTGGCATGTATCAACGGGTTTTCAGATATATTTCCCCTCACCGGAATGATATCGCCCTGGCTTTTTTCCAGCTTGTACTGATCCAGCTTTGCCAGCTACTCAAGCCCTGGCCTCTGAAAATCACGATCGATTACATTCTCGGCTCGCCCGCATCGGCACTGATGCATACATTTTCCTTCCATACGGCCCTCTTTCTTGTTTGTGTCTCCCTTGTGCTGATCTATGTCGTCCTCGGAGGGCTTGTCCTCTGGAGCAATTACACCACGCTCAGCATCGGCAACAGGGTCATGAACAGTTTCCGGAGCGATCTCTATGGCCATATCCAGAAGATGTCGCTGAAGTTTCATGCGGAAAGGAATATCGGAGACCTCCTCTACCGTCTTACGGCGGATACCTCGGCCATCCAGGTGCTTGCGATCCGTGGCCTTTTTCCGCTTCTTTCAGCTCTCGTTCTTCTCTGCGGGATTTTCGCGGTTATGCTGCACATCGACTTCCAGCTTTCTTTCGTCGTCATTGCGGTATGTCCGCTGCTTTTGTATGCAATATCGTTTCTGAACAGAAAAATCAATCTCGCTGCCGCCGACGTCAGGGACAGGGAGAGCCGCATTTTCACCTTGCTGAATACGGCGCTTCCAGCTATGAAAGTTGTCCAGGCTTTTTCGAAAGAGCCCGCTGAACATGAAAAATTCATGCAGGCGAGCAGGGAAAGCCTCGATGCCGGATTGCGCCTCAATTCAGTCGAGACCATGCACGCATGGGTGGTGAACAGTCTCATCGCGCTCGGAACGGCTTTTGTCATATGGTTCGGTACCAGTCATGCCCTGACAGGCCTTCTGACGGTCGGCGATCTCTATGTCTTCATCTCTTATGTGACCGCCCTTTACGGTCCGGTCAACAGCGTGACGCAGAGCTGGGGACTGCTTTACGAAGCGAAGGCCGGAATGGACCGGGTTTTCGCGGTTCTCGATATTGACAGCGACCTGACGGACGGGCAGATGCAGTTCCATACGAAGGGCGCCCGGGGCGAAATAGCATTTGAAAAGGTCAGATTCGGTTACGTTCCGGGAAGGCTGGTGCTCGATGCGATAGACCTGCATATCGGGGCTGGAGAAAAAATCGTTGTAGTCGGTCCTTCGGGAGGAGGGAAATCAACCCTGCTGAGCCTGATTTCGCGGTTCTACGATCCGGTTTCCGGAACGGTTGCGATAGACGGGGAAGATCTCCGCCAATACAGGCTGGAGTCTCTTCGGGGCCAGATTGCATCGGTATTCCAGACACCGCTCGTGTTTCCGCTCTCCGTTCGCGATAACATATCTTACGGAAGGCCTGATGCTCCTTTGGAAGATATCCGTTCGGCAGCACGCAGAGCATGTATTCATGATGTTATCGAAAACCTGCCTGCCGGTTATGAAACCCTTATCGGCGAAGGCGGTCAGACGCTTTCCGAGGGCGAAAAACAACGGATTACCATCGCGAGGGCTTTGCTCTGCAATGCACCGATAGAGATTTTTGACGAACCAATCTCGGCGGTCGACAGCAAGACCGAAATGAATATCATCTCCAACCTCATGAACGATAGGCCTTCCCGGACGGTGATCATGACGACCCATCGTCTTGCATCGGCAAGGCATGCTGAACACATTATCGTCATCCATGGGGGAAGGATTGCCGAGGAGGGGAGTTTCGATGATTTGCTTGCAGCCGGTGGCGTGTTTTCCGAGATATACGATATCCAGGAAAACATGCCTGATCTCGCGGTATGCGATACCGGTACTGCAAGTTTACTGCCATAAAACAAAACAATAAAGGAGGCGTGTGCCATGAAGACACTGTTGAAACGCATTACCGAGGTCAATGTAGATCCGGCGGATGCATCGAAAGAAGCAAAGGAACTGAGCCCGAAAGAGGCGGATTCGGTAAAAGGAGGCAAGGACGGATGCAGTTGTTCATGTTCCTGTCCGAACAATGACGGTGATGGCGGTAAAAATACGACGATGCTGAATGTGTTTGCAGGCTGAATTGTCTTCAGGGCGCCTCTGTTTATCTGTTCCGAAGCCTTTTTGCAGCGTTGGTCACGATGAATCGGGATCAAAATCCTCATCCCGACTTGTCGGGACTCCGTCCGACTTGCACTCGTGCTTCTCACGACAATAAATAGAGGTGCCCTGCAGGAATGCCGCAAATCAACCTGCCTGGGTGCGGATGTTTAAAGCCTTATTCGGATACTGTTTCAATAAATACTTTTTATGAACGGTTAAGATTGATCCTCGAGATATGCAGAAATTCGTTTCATTTTTTGATAAAAAATATCCTCTGATAAAACTGTTTGCGTACGGGGATGATGTTCTTTTATATGATGCAAAACCTCATTTTGCATGTATTTTATCTCTTGTAGAATTGAGTGTCCTTGTTGACTTTCTTGAAAAGAAGAATGAAGCGTTTCTGGTAAACAAATATGCAGCCTCTTTGAATGAAGAGACACTGAAAAAACTTATAGAAAAATTTACCGAATTACTCTTCAGGAATGTTTTTCAGGAAGGGCCCATTAATGAAATTTCGCCTGTTGATCGAGATAAAATAAAAAATACATTGGAGTATTTCGATAAAAATATATTGTTGCGAAAGTTTTGTATTGAAGTTACCGAAAATTGCAATTTCAGGTGCACCTATTGTAAAAGGACCACTGAAGAAGACTACAGGGGCCACATGGAATATAATCTGAACGCGTCAGATGCATTCAAGGGCATTGATTATTATTTTAAAAAATATATTGATTTCTATACCCAGCTGTCTGAAAAGAATAAACGCCTGCTTCTTGAAATCGTGCCGCCCTCTATTTCCTGGTACGGCGGAGAACCTTTTCTCAATTTTGATCTGATCAAAAAAACAAGCGAATATTTTAAAAACCTTCCATGGCAGGATTACGCTATTGACAAGACGAATCTTAAATTCACATCGAATACGAATTTATCGGTTATGACCGATGAAGTGCTCCATTTTCTTGTCGAAAACAATGTGCATCTGTTTGCCAGCCTTGATGGTCCTCAGGAAGAACATGATAAATGCAGGGTTTTAAAAAACGGAGATGGCAGCTTTCATGTTGCATTTGAAAATTTAATGAAGATTAAAAACTTCAATGAAGATTATTTCAATAAAAAAGTATCAATATTTGGTGTATACACTAAAGGTCATGATTATGAAAAATGTGTAATGTTTACAAATTCACTGGGTGTTTCAAAATGTCAACATTTTCCTGCTGATTGTTCCGGTGTTTTTGTCAATGATTTTGTCGAGGCTGAACATAACAGATATGGTTCCGTTGAAGCTGAACTCGAGGCTTTCAAAGAGAAAATCATGGCCGATTCGAATTCGGATGAGAAACGTATGTTGAATTATTTACATCTCCTGCCGTTTGCAAAAATAAATTATGATTACCCCGCAGGAAAAGATTGCCTCGATCTTTTTATTACCTGTCCGATGGGATTCGACAATCTGATGCTGACTGCCCGCGGAGACTATTTGATCTGTCATAAGGTGAACAACAGCATGCCTGTAGGAAATTGCGATACCGGTATTGATTTCGACAAGTTGATGACGTTAAACACGGAGTATAATTCTGCAGTCAATAACGATGAGTGCAAGAATTGCTGGAATGTCCATTTTTGTACATTGTGTGCCGCTTCGAGAATGGTTGGGGATAAATTTATCAATCCGACAAAAAAAGAGTGTGATTATTTCAGAAAACGGATGGAGTTCAATTTTATGTGTTTTATTTACCTTTCAATGAATTATCCTGATTTGTTGAACAAGATTTTTGAATTCAGAAATGATATCAGAAAATATATCGGAATTATAGACAGGAATGAATTTGATAAAGCAGTTTCCCTTTTATGCCCAGTATGATCGGATGGATTGCGGTCCGGCCTGTCTGCGCATGATTGCCGCCTGGTATGGTAAAAAGCGTTCTTTGCAGGATATGAGGGATATCTGTTTTGCTTCGAAGGAGGGGGTTTCTCTTCTCGGCTTGAAATGTGGAGCCGAATCGATCGGCTTCACCTCAAGCACGGTGCTGGCTCCGTTCGACTATCTCAGGGAACAGGCGACATTGCCCTGTATCGTCCATTGGGAAGGAGAGCATTTTATCGTCGTGTATAAAATCTCGCGAAATACGGTATCCGTCGCCGATCCGGCCTATGGTAAAAAGAAATACAGCAGGCAATGCTTTCTCGATCATTGGGCTGCCGGCGGTAAAGAAGGCTATGTTCTCCTGATCGAGCCTGCCGATGATTTTCATGCCGCTTCCTCAAGTGCCAATCCTTCCCAGACAGCGCATTCTTTTTTCCCCTACCTGAAACCTTACCGGCAATTGCTGTTTCAGCTGCTGCTTGCAATGCTCCTCGGCAGCATGATCCAGCTGATTTTTCCCTTTCTGACCCAGATGACAGTCGACAGAGGGGTGGAAAAGAGGAACCTCGGCCTCCTGGAAATCATTCTGTTCGGGCAGGTGATTTTAATTCTCAGCCGCGCAATGGTCAATTATCTCCGTGGCTGGATACTTTTTTTTATCAGTACGCCGCTCAATATCTCTCTTGTGCATGACTTCCTGAGGAAGCTGGCAAGGGTTCCTCTTGCTTTTTTCGATGTCAGAATGATCGGAGATGTGCTGCAGCGAATCAACGATCACCAGCGTATAGAGACGTTCCTGACCTCGAATGTCCTGAACATCCTTCTGACGATCATCAATATCGTCGTATTCGGAAGTGTCCTGTTTTTCTACAGTAAAATGATCTTTCTGCTGTTTGCTGCAGGGACGCTCTGTTATCTGGCGCTGATATTGCTGTTTCTGTCGAGAAGGAGAGAGATCGATTATCTGAAATTCAAAAAATCGGGCAGCAACCAGAGCGCGCTCATCCATTTTATCTCCGGGATGCAGGAAATCCGGCTCAATAATTATGAAGACTCGAAAATAGCCTGCTGGACGAAGATTCAGAATGAGCTTTTTTCAGTGAGCAAAAAAAGCCTGGCATTGAGCCAGAACCAGCATTCACTCTGTTTCACCCTCCAGGAATTACAGAACATTCTCATCACCTATGTATCTGCCTGTCTCGTTGTCGAGGGAACATTGACGCTTGGCATGATGCTCGCCATCCAGTTCATCATCGGGCAACTGAACGGTCCGGTTGAACAATTGATCAATTTCAGCACTTCTGCGCAGGATGCGAAAATCAGTGCGGAACGGATCAGGGAGATCTATGCAATAAAGGATGAAGATGGCGATTCCGGGAGGAAAATCGAAGAGATTCCGTCTGATGCCGATATCCGGTTGTGCAATGTCTCGTTCCGATACCAGGGCCCCTCTTCGGAAAAAATATTGAACGATATTTCGTTTACGGTCGAAAGGGAAAAAATAACGGCGATCGTCGGCTCGAGCGGAAGCGGAAAGACCACGATACTGAAGCTTCTTGCAGGTATATATCAGCCTGTTTCAGGAGAAATACGGATCGGCGACAGGCTGCTGCAGGACCTTTCCATGTCGGCGTGGCGGGCAAAGTGCGGTTTCGTCATGCAGGACGGATATCTGTTTTCCGATACCATTGCGGAAAATATCGCCATGGCGGACCTGCATCCGGAGCATGAAAGGATTGTTACAACGGCAAAAGCTGCGAATATCGATGATTTCGTCGGACAATTGCCGTTGAAATACAGAACAACAATCGGGCAGGAGGGGCATGGGCTCAGTCAGGGGCAAAAGCAGCGAGTACTCATTGCCCGGGCGCTGTATAAAAATCCCGATTACCTGTTTTTCGACGAAGCGACAAACGCCCTCGATGCCGGTAATGAGAGCGTCATCATGGAAAACCTGAAACAATATTCAGAGAATAAAACGGTGCTTGTTATCGCCCATCGCCTGAGCACGATAAAAAACGCAGATAAGATTATCGTTCTGGAGAAAGGTGAAATTGCTGAATCAGGAAATCATGAAGAACTTATGGGCAAAAAAGGGGCTTATTCCCGGCTCGTTAAAGATCAGATGAAACTGGAAGCGTGAAAATACAACACAAGAATGGCGATAGGATGAAATCGGAACTGATAACCGATTTCCGGCCAGGTTTTCTGGTTCGCTGGGGTGTTTCCGTTTTGTACTTCGTAATTGTTGTTCTTCTGATGCTTACTGCCCGGTTTTTCAGCGGGGAACTCATGCTTTTCCGGCTTTAGCGACAGTGGCGGAGCAGTGCTGCGCGCCGGGTGCCAGGATGGATATCACGGCTCTGCAACACTATTGAGTTCCGCATGGCGTGGCCGACGATCCATCACGATCGATTTCCAGACAGAGACTGTATCGGAGTCATTTCTGCAGCACTCTCTCTTTTCGATAATTTCCGGGTATTGAAAGAAACTCGTGGCATCCTTCAGCACCGGTTCAGAGCATCAGCATGCCTCCGCAAACAGGAACGTAGCAACCTGTAATGAAGCGGCTGTGACCGGATGCAACCGCAAGGACCGCTCCTGCGATATCTTCAGGCAGGGCGACGCGCTGCAGGGGCGTCATCTTTCCGATCATCGCTTTCTGTTCTTCAGGCAGCCATGCCGTAGCGTCGGTAAGGGTGAGCCCCGGGGCGACGACGTTGACACGAACGCCGAACGGGCCGACTTCCTCGGCAAGTGATCGGACGAAAGCGTCGAGTCCCGATTTGGCGGTGCTGTGGGCGATGAAACCAGGGGAAGAATGACGCGACAGAGTGCTCGAGATGGCGATGATGCAGCCTGACTTCCGCTCGATCATGCTCGGCAGGACAGCCTGGCAGCAGAAGAACGTCGATTTCAGTTCTCCGGTAAGCTTTGCCTCGAATTCCGGCCATGAAAATTCAGTGAACGGTTTGACCGGAAAGCCTATCGATGCGTTGCTTACCAGCAGGTCAATCGGACCCAGGCTCTTTTCCACCTCGGCAACCATCGACCGGACCTGATCACCATCACGGACATCGGCTCGAACGGCGAGCGCCCTGCCTCCGGCTTTCATGATCTCTTCGACAACCGCGATTGCAGACTCTTCATTCTGGAAATAGTTCACCGCGACTGCAGCACCTTCCGCTGCCAGCAGGATTGCCGTTGCCCTGCCTATTCCCCGGCTTGCGCCGGTTACCAGTGCGACTTTACCTTTCATGACCTTCGATGCCTCCAATAAAAAGAGCCGGGATGATTCCCGGCTCCCTTTTAAGTTTTCATTGAATCATAACCGACTTTCTACCTTTTGCCACCAGGACCGATCCTCATTTCGATCCGTTGATAAGGGTTGATCATCCGTTTCATTCAAATTACCGTTGCGGAGTGCCTTTTAATGAGTGGAGAACATTGCTCGGGCACTCATACGATAGGACGATAATTTTTTTCCGTTCTTGCGCACTTTCATGAAAAAATTTTTTTCCGTTTGAATTTTTTTTTGAAGGTCTCTCATCAAGGGAAAACCCACCACTTTTCTGAGTTACGAACGGTTGTTCAGGATACCCGACTTGATGGTTGTTGATGGACAAGACGGAAATAGCCGGGATACCCTGATCCTGTTATCATAAAGTATTTCAGTGCTTTAGGGAAAGGCGACGCACTATGTGTGTATTGCGCTTATAGTACGTAATTTTTATAATAAAATCTTTGAATAGGGAGTTTTTATGGTTTAACGGAAAAATGTGATATTTTTATGAAGAAATGTTATGATGAAATCTTGAGTTAAGTGGTCTATTTATTGGTTGTTATTTCGGTCAATAGAGCGGTTGCAGTATTATGGCCTGTTTCTCGTTATGGGATCGAGTCTGTAAGGAAACACTTTTCTGATTACTGCATAGTACGATTGACCGGGAAAGACGAATATCTCCAGCCTTCCCCCCTCCCCCAGCGTGGCTCCGGTCCAGGCACACCGGATTTACGGCACTGCAGTACAGGCCTTCGATAATTTGATTGAGAGTGGTTTTCGCCCAAACCAGCGGGTTCTTGGGGGACCCGTACAAAATCAATACGAACATGGCTCCTTTCAACAATCCTCCGTCCGGCACGGACAAGTCGGTAATTATAGCGGAAGATAGTTTTTTTATTTTCCAGGTATCCGACTTCGGGTTTACGGACAGCGACGGCAACAGCCTGCAGGCGGTGAAGATCACGACGCTGCCAACCAGTGGAATACTGACGCTCGAGGGCGTTCCTGTGACGGCAGGATATTATATCAGCGTTGACGCCATCTGGTCGCTGAAGTACACCCCCGCTGAAGACGGCAACGGATCGCCTTATGCAAGCTTCACGTTCCAGGTTCAGGACAACGGGGGCGTGGAAAACGGCGGCGTGGATACGGATCCCGAGGCCAACACCCTGACGATCGATGTCACGGCGCTCAACGATGCTCCGGTATTCGGGCCTGATGAAGATGCCTCTTTTACACCGAAAGCCGACTACGGCAGTGGAATAAGGCCATATTCAGTGACCTGTGCGGATGTGGATGGTGATGGAGATGTGGATGTTATCACGGCGGATAAAGACGGAGATACGTTTTCCGTGCTGCTCAATAGCGGCAGCGGTGCGTTTGCCGATGCGATCCACTACAGTACAGGAGACGCCCCGTTTTCAGTTGCCTCTGCGGATGTGGACGGCGACGGCGATATCGATATCGTCACGACGAATCATGATGGCAATACTGTTTCGGTATTTCTGAATGACGGATCTGGCGCATTTTCTCTGTCCGCAGCATATGGGGCTGGTTCCTGGCCATCTTCAGTCGTACTGGCGGATGCCGATGGGGATCACGATCTTGATATCATTACTGCAAATAACGGTGAGAATACGGTTTCAGTCCTGCTGAATACCGGGAATGGAACATTCGAATCGCAGAGCATGTATTTTACTGCTCCCGATCCGGAATTTGCAGCGGCAGCCGATGTTGACGGCGACGGCCATGTGGACATCGTTACGGCAAACGAGGCCAGCAATACGGTTTCCGTGCTGCTGAACAACGGCAACGGTACGTTTGCAGAGTATGTCGGATATGTTACCGATGAAAAACCCTATGCCGTTGCGTGCGCGGATGTCGATGATGACGGGGATGTCGATATCGTCACGGCGAATTATCTTTCCAATACGGTTTCCGTGCTGCTGAACAACGGCAACGGTACGTTTGCAGTGCATCTCGACTATGCAGCTGGCCCTGCGGCAGAATCTGTTGCTGTTGCCGATATGAATGGTGATGGATATCTCGATATCGTTGGAGCAAACTATAATGATTCAACGGTTTCCGTGTTACAGGGGAACGGTGACGGAACATTTTCAGCGCAGATCGTTTTCCAGACCGGACCGACCCCTCGGTCAGTCGCTGTTGCCGATGTGAATGGTGACCGGAAAATGGACATTGTCACGGCGAACTTTGTTGGTGACAATGTTTCGGTGCTGATCAATACCGCATCATACAGCCGGACAACTACCTATAAAGAGGCCCCGGTTCCTGTCAGCAGTGCCATAACCGTCTATGATCCCGACGGAGACAGCGACTGGAACGGCGGGTCGCTCAAAGTGCAGATCACGGTACATCCCGATAGTCTCGATACGCTGTACCTGCCGACAACGGATCTCGGAAATGGCGGCATCTGGCTGAACGGTATAGCACTGAAGGCGGGTACCACCATCATTGGCAGTGCTGACGCAGCGATGGTAACTGGTGATACGGCATGGACGTTCACCTTCAACGGAAACGCAACGAATGCGCTGGTGCAGCAGGTGGCGCGTGCGGTGATGTTCGACCACACAGGGGACGATCCCGGCATTGCTGACAGAAAGGTTACCTTTACGGCCACCGATAACATTGGGGCGGATTCGTCGACCGTTCAGACGATCGTTGTCGAGGCGGTGAACGACGCGCCGTCGGGTGCGGACAAGACGGTGACTATCGACGAGGACGTTTCATACACGTTCACGACCGCTGATTTCGGGTTCAGCGACACTGACGGAAACAACTTCTCTGCGGTGACGATCACCACGCTGCCGCTTGCAGGCACTCTCCTGCTCAATGGCATATCGGTGAATGCGGGAGAATCGGTCAGTGCTGCGGATATCGAGGCAGGCAAACTGACCTTCGAACCGGCAGCCGACGCGAGCGGCGATTCATATGCAAGTTTCACCTTCCAGGTGCAGGACAACGGCGGCACGGCGAATGGCGGCGCTGACCTTGACCCGTCGGCAAATACCATCACGATCGACGTGACGCCGGTGAACGATGCGCCGGTGATTGGCAGGGAGCTGTCGTTTGCTCCGGAAGCCGAATACAATACAGGGTTCGGACCGATGTCGCTATCGTCAGCGGATGTGAATGGTGACAGCCGGCCTGATATCGTAGCGGGAAATTATTACGAAGATACGGTATCGGTGCTTCTGAACAACGGTGACGGAACATTCTCGGCTCAGACCCGTTATGCAACCGGAAACGGTCCGTCTTCAGTGGCAATCCGGGATGTAAATGGTGACGGGAAGGCCGATATCCTGACGACGGATTATTTTGACGATACGGTATCCGTTCTGTATGGCAATGACGAGGGGAGGTTTGACTCTCCTGTGGTATTCGGTACCGGAGATGGCCCGTCTTGCCTGTCGATAGTGGATGTGGACGGAGACGGCGAAGTCGATATCGTGACCGCGAATTATGGCGACAATACGGTATCGGTGCTGCTTGGCAACGGAGACGGGACGTTCGATGAGAACGTCGATTATGCTGCAGGGATGTCCACGAACTGGGTTATGACGGGAGATGTGAATGGTGACGGCGAGGTCGATATCGTGACTGCTGATTATGATGCCAGTACGGTATCAGTGCTGATGGGCTACGGGAACGGGACGTTCGATGAGAAGGTCGGGTATGGTACGGATGATTCCCCGTACTCATTAGCGCTCGGAGATGTGAACGATGACGGAAAGCTCGATATCGTGACGGCGAATGATACCGATACGGTATCGCTGCTGCTGAACAACGGTGACGGTACGTTCGGGCAAAGAACGGATTACACAACAGGCAGCGAATCGGGAGGAGTGTCGATAAACGATATGAATGGAGACGGCAAGGCCGATATCGTGAAGTCGAACTATGCTGATGACACGGTATCGGTGCTGTTGGGCAACGTGGATGGGACATTCGCTGCGCCTTACGAGTATGAGGCAGGTGATGCCCCGCAAGCCCTGGTTACGGTAGATATGAATGGGGACGGCGCCCCTGACGTCGTAACCGCCAACAGCAGAGGCGACTCGGTATCGGTACTGCTCAATACCCAACCAGGCGGCGATGTGACGCCGTATCTGGAGCAGACGCCGGTAGCGGTGAGCAGACTGATAACGGTGTACGACCCGGAGGGCGACAGTGAATGGAGCGGCGGGTCGCTCACGGTGCAGATCACAGCGAACGCCGATGCTGCCGATACACTCTACCTTCCCGATTCCAATCCCGGCGACGGCGGCATCTGGCTTTCCGGTACCGTACTGATGGCGGGTACAACCATCATCGGCACTGCCGACGCCTCATCGGTCACGGGCGACACGGCATTGCCGATCACCTTCAACGCGAACGCAACGAATGCGCTGGTGCAGCAGGTGGCGCGTGCGGTGATGTTCAACAGCAGCAGCGATGATCCCGGTACGGACGACCGTTCGGTGACTTTCACGGCTGCGGACAGATACGGTGCATCGTCGTCAAGTGTCCAGATCATCACGGTGGCAGTGGTGAACGACGCGCCGGTGTTGACGAGTGCGGAAATGACGGTGAGCGAGGGCGGGACGGTAACCCTCACGCCAGGCGACTTCGGTATCAGCGATCCGGACAGCAGCAGCTTTACGTACACGCTGAGCGGTGTGACGGGGGGGTACTTCCAGTTGAGCGGCGCAGCCGGTACGGCGATAACAAGCTTTACGAGCGCGCAGCTTGAAGGCGGAGTTGTACAGTTTGTCGATAACGGCGACAAAACGGCCCCGGCATTCAGTGTGAAGGTCAACGACGGCAGTTCGGATTCGAGCACGCTCGCGGCTTCGATTACGTACACGCCGGTAAATAACGCGCCGGTGTTGACGAGTGCGGAAATGACGGTGAGCGAGGGCGGGACGGTAACCCTCACGCCAGGCGACTTCGGTATCAGCGATCCGGACAGCAGCAGCTTTACATACACGCTGAGCGGTGTGACGGGGGGGTACTTCCAGTTGAGCGGTGCGGCCGGTAAGGCGATAACGGGCTTCACGAGCGTGCAGCTTGCCGACGGTGTTGTGCAGTTTGTCGATAACGGCGACGAAACAGCCCCGGCATTCAGCGTGACGGTCAACGACGGCAGTTCGGATTCGAACACGCTCGCAGCCTCGATTACGTACACGCCAGTGAACGACGCACCAATATTGACGGCGTTCAGCGGAGCCGTGGCATCCACGCAGGAAGATACGCAGGTTGCTATTACCTTTACCGACCTTGCGGCGAAGGGCGATGAATCGGACATCGATGGTGAAGTGACGGCATTCGTGGTGAAGGCGGTGACGAGCGGGACGCTCCTGATCGGCACGAGTGTTGCGAAGGCCACAGCCTATAATCAGGCGACGAACAATACGATCGATGCGACCCGCAATGCATACTGGACACCGGCGGGGGATGCGAATGGTACATTGGGAGCATTCACCGTTGCCGCGCAGGACAACGAAGGAGCTGTATCCCCTACTGCGGCGCAGGCGATGGTCACGGTTGCAGACCCGTTGCCGGGCAATGATTTTCTCTTTGGAACATTCGGCAGCGACCTCCTGCAAGGCTACGGCGGCAATGACCGGCTTCTTGGATTATGGGGCAACGATACTCTGGACGGAGGAAGCGGACGGGATATCATGATGGGAGGGTTCGGCAGCGACACCTATATCGTCGATAACCCTGGTGATGTGGTCATCGAGCTGCCGTTCAGCGGGACGGACACGGTTCGGTCGAGCGTAAGCTATTCGCTCGGTCTGTTTGTCGAAAACCTGGAGCTCGCCGGTACGGACAACATCGACGGTACCGGTAATGGCCAGGGCAACCGGATAACCGGAAACAGCGGGGATAACGAGCTGTTCGGCCTCGGTGGAAACGATACCCTGTATGGTGGTGACGGCGTTGACGTGCTGCTTGGCGGATCGGGAGCCGATCTGCTCGTTGGCGGCAACGGCAGGGATTTTTTCCTTTTCTGGAGCGCAGGCGATAGCGGCGTGACGGCAGGGAAGATGGACCTGATCGGGGACTTCGTATCGGGCCAGGATATCATCGATCTGTCGGGTATCGACCCGAACACGGGCATTGCCGGAGACCAGACGTTCAGCGGTACGATACTCGGCGGTTCAGCCGCGTTCACGAGCGCGGGCCAGCTGCGGTTCGACAGCGCGTCGGGCATCCTGTACGGCAACACGGACAGCGATGCTGATCCGGAATTCGGGATAAAACTGACGGGAGTGAACAGCATCAAGGCGTCCGACCTGGTTTTCTGACGGCCCGTTTACGAACAAACGCACCTCTCCGGCTGTGTCAGGCATAGCCGGAGAGGTGTGAGTCAGAATTGCAGGTTGGTACTCCGGCCATTAAAGCACTGTGAATCCAGTTTAGCAACAAGAACACCGTTTTTGTCATTCCGGGCAAAGCGAACCATAAATTATTGTTTAGCAGTATCATTGATTCTTGATTTCGCTATGCTTCATTTCGGAATGACATCCCCGTTACAACGATTTCCTGTTGTCTGATCAATAATTTTTATTGCGTACAGTATGCGATATCTGCGATTATTCCTGGAAAATGAGATGAGTTTTGGCCCTGCAATTGCCCAAAATGGAAGGGCGCCGGTAAACAGCGCCCTTGACCAAACGGAGAAATCGGCGATAACAGCCAACAATAAACGGACAAGCAGTTTGCCTTATAAATTCAGCTCGCTTCCGGTATGATAAATATCAGCCATAAGCAAGCTCCAGTGTTGTCAATGAACACAGGAACATGAAAAGGTCTAAAAGTTTTGTTCTGCCATCAGACAGCAATAATCTTACGGTATCCACCGGTTTGTCTAAAATTTCAGCAATGGAGTGGTGATTCAGCCTGCATACCTCGGAAAGTAGCGCGGAGAGCTTCCTGTCTGCATCCTGTTGACGGAATACGGACAATATCCGGTTCAGAAAAATCGTGGATGAGTTCGGATTTTCCGCTGATCTGACCAGTTGCATTTTTTCGAAATAGCAGTCCCTGAATTTTTTGAAAACTTCGATTTCCGGTGTCTCGGCATCGAGCTCTTTGAACGTGTTCATCGCCAGCTCATTCGAATCTTTCAACGACCCGGTCATCCAGTACGCAATCGTGAAAACATCATCGATCAGTTCGACAGGCCCTTTTTCTTCTATGGTCATATCTATCCTTATAGTTGGCATTCGTTGAGAGAATCCGTTACGGAAAACCTGGTGAAAAAATCGTATCAGCGGTGCGCTTACAAAAAAGACGGGATGAGTATGATTTTGCCATAAAGAATGAATATTCTTTCATATAAGTTGCAAAGCCGGGAGTTTTTCCGTGTCCGGCAATGCCTTTAATCAGCCGGAAAATCCGGCTCATTGTTCAGCCATCCTGGCTCTGTTGTCTGCCAAGCTGACAAATGCAAAGCAAAAAGGCCACCTTTACGGGCGGCTTTTTTGCTTTGTCAGCTATCGATTCGAGACAGCCTCACTTTTACGTTTTCATGAAATCTAACCGACTTTCTTCCTTTTGCCACCAGGACCGATCCTCATTTCGATCCGTTGATTAGGGTTGATCATCCGTTTCATTCACTAATTTGATGCGGAGCGCCTGTAAATGAGTGGAGAACATTGCTCGGGCACTCATAAGATGTGACGATAATATTTTCCGGTTCTTGCGCACTTTCAGGAAAAATATATTTCCCTGCTGAATTTATTTGAAAGACTTTCAAAGAGAGAAAATCCACCTCGATGGTTGCAAGACAAAAGCAAATGGTATCTTGGTTTATGAGGAATCGCCATTTTCATCTGCAGAGATTTCTATGTCGGCCTGCCTGCTCCTGGGAGTGATGTATGGATTTACCGCGGCCCTCCAGCCTGGACCGTTCCTGTCATACCTGACGGCGCAGACGGTCAGGAATGGCTGGCGTCGCTCGTTTCCGCTTGTATTCACTCCCCTGTTGAGCGACGGGCCGGTTATCGGACTGGTCATTACTGTCCTGAGCGGTGTGCCGCACTGGTGGGTACAGGTTCTCCGGTTTGCCGGGGGCGGGTTCATGGTCTGGCTGGCCGTGGGGACCTTGCGGTCATGGAAGGATTTCGGTATTCCCGAGAGGTCGGGAGCTCCTCTTTTCCAGCGGGGCATATTCCGCGCGGCTGCGATCAATATGCTCAATCCGGCACCTTACCTCTTCTGGGGACTGGTCACAGGCCCTCTGCTGCTGAAAGCATGGCACGAAGACCCCCTGAACGGGATCGCGCTGCTCGCAGGGTTTTACCTCACCATGACCGCGAGCCTCTGCGGGTTCATCCTGCTGCTCTCCTTTGCTGGTAAACTGGGGAGCAACGTCAACAGGGCGTTGCTCGGCCTGTCCGGCGTGGTTCTCGCTGTGCTTGGGGTTTATCAGATACTGAAGGGGTTGACCGGGTTGTCTGCAGTGCTGCCATAGGTGGTGCTACCTTCATACAGGTGTACGTAAAATAGCTTTCTCAACTTTGCTTCAGGGTAAGCCCTTTGCTTTGTTGGCTTACTTTTTTTCTGAAAGCCGCTTTCCGCAGAAAAGATGGAGTGAACAGTTGAAGGCGCTTGTTCTATCTGATTTTTTGACAAGAAGAAGGGCAGAAAAAAAACAGATTCGGGGCTGTTTCATCGTCACCTGATCGATTCAAGACAACAACGGATAATAAAAAGTACCGTGTCCACAGGACTTTCCAAGATGAAATCAGGTATTGAAGGGGATGACCCTGTCAGTCGAAATGCACGGAAAGGTTCTGGAGGGAAGAAAAGCAGATGTTGCAGGAGAGGAAGGACCTGATCGGAGGCGGCAGGATACGGATGTTGTTGCAAAGGGTACGGAAGAACGTGCCCTTTCCTGGATGACTTGCGGATTCGGTGTCCCTTACAAGTCGTGATGACCGGTTTTATCCCGGTAGTACTTTGATTTGCGGTTCTCTTTTTTCTGCTTGTGGTGTTTGTAATTAAAGTACAGGTAAGCAAGACTTACAAAGAAAATCCAGGCTGTGATGACAAATATGCTATTGTAATCGAACATCTTGACACTCTATCGAATAACGAAAAAACATAATAGGGGGCACAGTTTGAACTCGGCTGGGGGTGGAGCTCGTCGCTGTGTTTGCGTGCTATAAAGATAATAAAATTATAGTACTGAACCAGGATTTTCTGACGATATCGCTCTTTAATTGGTTCGAGAATTATTGTATGGTACCGGGCAGATGGGCCTGACAGCTATTCCTGATTCTTTTTCTTTATCCCGTGTTTAATCCTGAGAAACAGATAAGCGGAGCTCACCATGACAATCCACGCGGTGAGCAGGTGCATTTCGCTGAATCGGAACATCTTCAACAGGTACTGCTTGGGGGTAAAGACTTGATATAAAATAAGATTTATT
>JAAXXI010000042.1 GCA_013334565.1 Chlorobiaceae bacterium | reverse complement strand
AAAAGTGATGGCGGAAACAGGTTAACTTCGAACACTTTTTTACATTGCTTCTTGCAGACAGAATGATGGCCGGTTACTGTTCGACGTTTTCCGGATAACCTGTTCGATCTTGCCGGATTAAGCATTCATAATCTGACCATAATCTTCCGGTCCTGCTTTTTCAATGGTGTGTTTCATGGACTTGGCATAGATGACTGTTACTGTCGGCTGCTTCAGATAAAAAGGTATGTATTTTTTTACGGTATTGACTTATTACGATTTTGCAATTGCCATGGTTACTAAAAAAATACATTTTCAGTTTGGCGGACGCAGTGCCCCGCTTTAAGTATTATTACATGCCCTATGGCTCTGTCTGTGCCATAGCCTGCACCATACAGGAGTTCAGGAATTGAAAAAGACTTGCGGCCTGCCCTTCGTGAGGGACAAGCCGCAAGCAATGAAGTTTATGTGAACAGTCGATTCGTCAGGCAGCTATCGGTGTTATCTTGGCAGGACCAGTCCTCTTCTCTTCACCTTTTTCCCCGGTTTCGCAGCTCTTGTCATGAAGCGGTTTCAGCGGTCCTCCCGCAGGGGTTCCGCAACCGCATGAAGCAGCGGATGGCAGGGGGATCTGTATTGCCTTCAGGACCATGGTCAGGGCGTCGCCTATTCCATTGATCACATCGGTTACCAGCTGGAGAAGATCGAACTTTCTTGTGGCCTGGAGACGCATGGTGTCGGGGAACTTTACCAGCGCCTCCCTGCCCATTTTTCCTGCATAATCGACCAGCTGAAGCGGTGCGTTTTCGAACATCTGCTTCACCTCTTCCACAGCGGAAATTACCGATATGCTGCCGGGTTTTTCAACCGTGGTCAGGCATGCCATTCTTGTGCCTTCCTGTATGAGGCTGTCCGAAAGCAGGGCTTTCTCCGTTTCGCTGATCGGCGAAAGCAGCTCTGCGCCTTCGAGCACCTTGACGTAACAGGTCTGGCAGATCGCATTGCCGCCGCAGAAAAACCCGATATGGGCATGGTTCCTGCGGGCAATGTCGAGCAGCCGTTCTCCTTCCTTCGCTTCGTAAACGTTGTTATTGATGGTGACTTTCATTGGTTCGGATGTTCAAAATTAATAAGACTGAAATTGTCTACATTTATGCGAACACTTCCCGATGTGCAAAAGTTGCCGTGCCGTAAAAAAATCCGGCTTGCGATTCTTTTTATGCCTGGTCAGGAGATTTCAGGCTGACGCCCTGCTTCCGGGCTGTGCCGGTGCAAGGGCTGTATTTCCTTGATGGGACAGTTTATCAGCTGCTTTCCCGGACCTCTTCCTTCGAGGCCGCATCGAGCTTTTTCAGGAGTTCCATCGAGCATGGAATCACTTTTTCCGGAGTTTCGATGCCGGGAGGATAGCTGAGCACCAGTTTCATTTTTTTCTCGAAACGGAACCCTGGCCGGTATTCCTGCATCCACGGTTCCTGAACGGCCGTGAAAAGGTACTGGTAGAAATCCTTGCGCGCCAGGCTGCCGCTTTCCTGATCTGGCAGGAACAGCGTGATTGTGCGCGGCTGGATATCGATTTTTTCGAGGCCGAGCGCTGTGCAGAGCAGCTTGAACTGGCTGAGCAGGAGCAGGTTCGTCACCTCTTCCGGCAAGGGCCCGAACCTGTCCCTGAGCTCTTCGGAAATCCTCTGGATTGCCTCCCCTGAAGGAGCTTTCGAGATTTTCTCGTAAAACGCGAAACGTTCGTGGGTTGCGCTGATATAGTAATCCGGGATCAGTGCATCGAAGAAAAAAACAAGGTCGCAGCTTTTCGCAGGTGCGGCAGGTGTTTTTCCGTCGCTTTCGAAAAGGTGGCTGAACTCGGTCGATTTCAGCTCCGCTACCGTTTCCTCGAGCATTTTCTGGTAGAGGTCGAAACCAAGCTCGTGAATGAAGCCTGACTGTTCCGCTCCGAGCAGGTTGCCTGCACCCCGGATATCGAGGTCGCGAAGGGCGATGTTGAACCCCGAGCCCAGCTCGGTGAAGCTTTCGATGACGGCAAGCCGTTGTACGGCCTCACGCTTGAGGGTGTGCAGCGGAGGCGCGATGAGGTAGCAGTATGCTTTTCTGTCGCTCCTGCCGACCCTGCCGCGCAGCTGGTAGAGATCCGAAAGGCCGAACATGTCCGCTCGGTTGATGAAGATGGTGTTCGCGTTCGAAATATCGAGACCGGAGCCGATGATCGAGGTCGAGACAAGCACGTCGATCTCTTTCTGCATGAAATCCATCATGATCTTTTCGAGTTCCCTCGGAGGCATCTGGCCATGGGCGAAGACGATGCGTGCTGAAGGCACGAGCTCATGCAGGGTCCTGAGCATCTCTTCGATGGATGAAATCCGGTTGTGCAGGAAGAAGACCTGCCCGTCGCGCTGGACCTCCCTTCGGATTGCGGACTCGATGAGCGCCGCATCGTAATCGGTTATGACGGTTTCGACCGGCTGCCGGTTTTTCGGCGGGGTTGAGACGATCGAGAGGTCCCTCGCGCCAAGCATGGAGAACTGCAGCGTTCTCGGGATCGGCGTGGCCGACATCGTGAGGGTGTCGACGTTGGGGAACTGCTCGCGGAGTTTCTCCTTGACTTCGACGCCGAAATGCTGTTCCTCGTCGATGACCAGAAGGCCGAGCTCCCTGAACCGCACGTCTTTAGAAACCAGTCGGTGGGTGCCGATGACGATGTCCACCTTGCCGGCTTCGATTTTTTTCAGGAGTTCCTGCTGGTCTTTGCGTGTTATGAAGCGGCTGAGGACGGCGATGGTGACCGGAAAATTTTCGAACCTTCTGGAGAACGATTCATAATGCTGGTGGGCAAGGATAGTGGTCGGCGTCAGCACGGCAACCTGTTTTTTCGATTCGACCGCCTTGAAGGCCGCCCTCATGGCGATTTCGGTTTTCCCGAACCCCGCATCGCCGCAGATGAGCCGGTCCATCGGGTGGGATGCCTGCATGTCTTTTTTAACCTCTTCGATTGCCTTGTACTGGTCGGGCGTTTCATCGAAGATGAAGGAAGCCTCGAACTCGCGCATGAAGATGGAGTCGGGGTCGAACGCGAAACCCGGCTGCATTTTGCGCTGGGCGTAAACCTTGATGAGGTTGATGGCGATATCCCTCAGTTTCCGGCGGACCTTGTCCTTCTTTGCGGCCCATTTTGCGCTTCCGAGTTTCGAGAGCGAAGGGCTGGAGCTTTCCGCTGCGGAATATTTCGACAGCAGGCTGATGTTCTGGATGTTGACGTAGAGCTGGTCGCCCCCTTCATATTCGATCAGCACCGATTCCTGGTCGGAGTTGCCGACGGTAATGGTTTCGAGCGACCTGAAAATGCCTATGCCGTAATCCTCATGGACGACATAGTCCCCGACTTTCAGCTTCTGGAGGTCCTTCAGGGAGATGCCCCGGATTTTTCTCTTGCGGTGCGCCTTGTGGGCATGCAGCTTGCCGAAGATGTCGGACTCGGTATAGAGGTCGATCTCTGCGAACGTGAAGCCTTCGTAAAGGTTCGCAGGCACCCACCATGTTTCCGGGACGTCATGATTTTCCGAAAGCGCCATCTCTTCCGAGAGAAAATCTCCGAGTTCCCTGATTTCCCGCTGCGAAGCGGTCGCGAAAACCGTTTTCATCTGTTCCGCGCTTTCCTGCCGGATAAGAGAGGCGAGGAGGCGGAAATTCGCGTTGAGCTTTTTCTGTGGCCGGGAATTGAAGTTCACGGCCAATGGTGACGAAGGCTGGATCGCGATACAGCGGAACCTTGAGAGAGCTTCTGAAAGCTTTTCATGGTTGTCGAGCGATGCGAATTCAGTGTAGTCGTCGAGCACGATGATCGTCGCAGGATCGATGTAGTCGAACAGTGTTGCCGATGCCCCGGTGCCGGTGAAACCGGCGGTGAGGTCGGCCTGCTGGAGCGCTTTGCCGGATAGCTGGCTGTTGATGTCGAAGATGCGCAGCGATGAGACTGTGTCGCCGAAAAATTCAATGCGCAGGGGTTCGGAAGCCCCGTATGGGAAAACGTCGATAATTGCCCCTCTAAGGGAATATTCGCCTTCGTCCTCGACAAACTCCCTCTGTTCGAAGCCGTTTGATGCGAGGAACCGTTTCAGGTTGTCATATCCTGCGTCGTGGTTGACCGAAAGCCTGAAAATTCGTTTGCCCGCTTCGCCGGGATCGCACAAATGACGGTCCAGGTCGTCGAAAAGGGTGAGGAGTACTGGCCTTTTCTCGTCGAGCAGTGCGAGCAGCGAAACGGAGATGCCGTCCGAAGTGTTGCAGACCTGTTCATCGGGAAGCAGGGCTTCGAGGTCGTTTTCGTACAGCTCGAAGCTGTTCTGGCCGCAGAGCACCATAAGCGGGGCATTCGAATCGCTGAACAGGGTGGCAGCAAGGATCGGTGCCAGGGAGCCCTGGAGACCGGTAACGGCAAGTTGCGGGTGATTCACGTTCCCGTCCGTCGGCGGTGCCGGCAGGGATTTCAGGACAGATTTATAGGGCGCCGATTGTTTCAGGGCGTCGAAAAGAAAACCGGTATTTTTTCTTGTCACTGCTGCGGGTTGGATTGGTGTATCCGATAACGTTTTCATATGAAGCGCACAAACCATATTTTCATCCATGATCCCGGCGTAACGTAACCTTTTAAATCACCGCAGGCAGGGAAGATAGCTATATATGGAAAAAATCCTTGAACTGAAAAACCTCAGGACCTACTACTCTACCGACAGCGGAACGGCAAAAGCCGTCGACGGCGTGAGCTTTTCGCTCGGTCGGAACCGTACCCTCGGCGTCGTCGGCGAATCGGGCTGCGGTAAATCGGTGACCGCCCTTTCGGTCATGCGGCTGGTCCCCATGCCTCCCGGCTATTTTGCCGGCGGCGAGATTTTCTGGAAAGGCCGGGACCTCCTGAAACTTTCGGAAGACGAGATGCGCAAGCTGCGGGGCGACGAGATTGCCATGATCTTCCAGGAGCCGATGAGCTCGCTCAACCCGGTTTTCACTTGCGGCAGCCAGATCATGGAGCAGATCCTGATCCACAGGGATATCAAACATGAGGAGGCGAAGAAACGTTCTGTCGAACTGCTGCACCTTGTTGGAATTCCGAACCCTGCCGAGCGTTTTTCGTCCTATCCCCATGAACTTTCCGGCGGCATGCGCCAGCGCGTCATGATAGCAATGGCGTTATCCTGCAACCCAGCCCTTCTTATCGCCGACGAGCCAACGACGGCGCTCGACGTCACGGTGCAGGCGCAGATACTCGATCTGATCGGCAAGCTCCAGTCGGATACCGGTATGAGCGTGATGCTCATTACCCACGATTTCGGCGTCGTGGCGGAACTGTGCGAAGAGGTGCTCGTCATGTACGCTTCGAGGGTCGTCGAAAAAGGATCGGTCCGGCAGATATTCAGCAATCCCCTCCATCCTTATACGAAAGGACTGCTCAAATCCATCCCGAGGCTCGGTGCCCCGTCAGAGCGACTTCATGTTATCGAGGGGTTTGTTCCGAGCGCCGTGAACCTTCCCGATGGATGCCGGTTCGCGGGCAGGTGCCCGATTGCCGACGACCATTGCCGCCGGGATCAGCCGGAGCTTCTGCAGCTGGAACCCGGTCATGAAACGGCCTGCTGGAAGGCAGGAAAATAAACCCGGTTTCTGCGGTTATTCGGCAGATTCCGGGAAATGAAATCCGGGTGGATCAAACAAACGCGGAAAACATGACAGAACCAGTGATTCTTATTGTCGAGGATGACGAAAACCTTTCGAGCCTTCTCTCATACAACCTTGAAAAATCGGGCTTTACCTGCTGCCGTGCATCGAGCGGCGAAGATGCCATGCTGGAGCTTTCCCGGAAAAGCGCCGACCTGATTCTGCTCGACGTCATGCTTCCGGGCATCGACGGTTTCGAGGTCTGCCGCAGGGTCAGGCAGCACCAGCTCCACCGGGATATTCCCATTGTCATGCTGACCGCGAAAGGAGAAGAGATCGACAGGGTGCTCGGTTTCGAGCTCGGCATCGATGACTATGTCGTCAAGCCGTTCAGTCCGCGTGAGCTTGCCCTGAGGATTCGTGCAATCCTCAAGCGCGACCGCAGGCATGGCGGAAAAACCGCCCGGGTCATCGGTTCGGGTCCCCTCGAAATCGATCTTTCGCGCCATACCGCCCGATTGAACGGAAAAGAGCTCGTGCTGACCATGATGGAATTCAAGCTGCTGGCGGCCCTTCTGAAGCGCAAAGGGGAGGCCCAGTCGCGAGAGGCGCTCCTGAGCGACGTGTGGGATATCGACAGGAGCATCAACACCCGGACGATCGATACCCATGTGACCAGGTTGCGAGAAAAGCTCGGGGAAACGGGCAGGAAGATCATGACGGTGAGGGGGTTCGGCTACAAATTTGAAGAGGACGAGGGATATGCCCATGAAGCCTAAAGAGACCATAAGGCTCGGTGTGGTCATTGGCTCCGCCGTTTTTCTCGCGGTGTTCGCCTGTTCGCTGGTCCTTGGTTTCCAGTTGAAGGAGCGGCTCGGCGGGTCCCTCCGCAGCGAACTCCGCAGGGACCTCCTGCTGAACAGCCAGATGCTCCAGGAAAAGCCGGTGATCCGGAACGACTTCCATTCGCTGCAGTCGATGGCCGAAAGGATCGGCAGAGCCCTCGATATCAGGGCTACCATCATCGATATCCGCGGGAACCTGCTGGGCGATTCATCCCTTCCCTATGAAAAACTCCGGATGGCCGAGAATCATCTCGGACGTCCCGAAGTTCAGCAGGCGCTGAAAAGCGGGTTCGGAGAAGATTCCCGATTCAGTCGCACGACAGGCATGAAGATGCTTTACATGGCGGTGCCCCTGGGTTCTCCGCAGCCCTATGCGGTACTGAGGTTCGCAAAGACGCTTTACGATTTCGGCATATTCGGCTCCGGGGTCGAGAACGATCTCGAAAAACTGCTGCCGCTCATGCTTGTGCTCTCCATGCTTGCCGGTATTGCGATCGCCCATGGGGTGTCCATGCCGCTGAAGCGCCTTTCCCGGATTGCCGAAAAAAGGACCAGGGGTGACATGTCCGGGGAGGTCCCTTCGAAAAGCAATGAGCTGACAGCTTCGATCGCCAGGGCCCTTTCGGTCATGAGCGACGAGATCCGGAGCCGGCGGTGGAGCGGGGAGTGGTACCAGGCGGCATTTTCCGGTATCCGTGAAGCGGTGATCGTTACTGATGCCGACGGTGACATCATTCTTGTCAATCCAGCCGCATCGAGGATATTTCACATCGAGGGGGCCATGCTGAAATCGCGGCCGCTCTCCAGCCTCGCCGACCGGACTCTCCGGGAGCTGCTTGAAAAGGTTCACCGCGAAAGGGCCACGCTTCTCAAAGAGGAAATCCCGCTCGTGACCGGTAAAGGCGCCCGCATCATGCAGGTCAGCACCATGCCCATCATCCGGGATGAGACATTCGAGGGCATTGTCTTCGTGCTCAACGATATCACGAAACTGCGCACCCTCGAGCGCATGCGCAGGGATTTCGTTTCCAGCGTTTCCCATGAGCTCCGCACCCCGCTCAGCAGTATCAGGGGATACACCGAAACCCTGCTCGAAGGGGCCATTGACGACAAGGAACATGCGGTCCGGTTCCTGCAGATCATCCTCAGGGAGAGCGAGCAGCTCACCGCGCTTGTCAACGATGTGCTTGACCTGTCGAAAATCGAGTCCGGTCGTATCGAATACCATTTTACCGCGGTCGATCTCGGCGAAACGGTCCGCAAGTCGCTTGTCATGCTGAGGCAGCAGATCGATGAGAAGGGAATCCGGCTCGAGGTCATGATGCCGGACGAACTGCCGAAAGTGCTCGGCGATCCGGCCTATCTGGAAATAGCGGTGCGCAACATACTCGACAATGCCGTCAAGTATGTCGATCTCCATGACGGCAGGATCAGGGTCAGGGCATTCCTTTGCGGAGAGAATGTGCACCTCGAGGTCCAGGACAACGGTATCGGCATTTCGCAACAGGACCTCGGCAGGATTTTCGAGCGCTTCTACAGGGTCGACAAGGCGCGCTCGCGCCAGTCTGGCGGCACCGGCCTCGGACTTTCAATCGTCAAGCACATCATGCTTGCCCACCGGGGCAACGTCGAAGTCCGGTCGCGCCTGAACCAGGGATCGGTCTTCAGTCTCATCCTGCCCGTCGCCTCCGACAAGGCCTGACGGAAGGAAAGCGGCTTCTTTCCATCATAAACGGTTCCTCTCTTGCCTGACGTTCAGTATGACACCTTTGTTCCGGAACAAACTCCCGGCTCCAGTGATCCAGTCGTCTCCAGTCATGTCTTCTTATTCCTGTTATACTATTTTTTCCTTGTCATTCTGAACGAAGTGAAGAATCCACCAGGGGTAGAGTCTGGCAGTGGATCCTTCACTCCGCTATGCTTCGTTCAGGATGACACCTTTGTTTCGGGAAAAACTCTCAGTTCCTGTCATACTGTCATCTCCAATGATTCTGTTCTCTCCAGTCATTCTATCTTATTCCAGTCATTCTATTTTTTCCCCTGTCATTCTGAACGAAGTGAAGAATCCATGCCGGGCATGGTCTGGAATAGGATGCCTCTCTTATTATTGTCGTGAAAAGTCAGAGGACATGGCGGATGGAGTCCCGACAAGCAGGAAAAGATTGTTTTCATGATTGTTGCAATTATTTCGATACTTTTGTTTGGATAAAAGAACGGTCGTTCTTAAATACAGGCATACAAAACGAAGTGAGCATCATGGCCAGAACCAAGAAAGTTACATCGAACGAAATCCTCGATGCCGTCGAACGGGTTGTCATGAAGCTCGGGGTGTCGCGGCTTTCCATCGATGCCGTGGCGCGTGAAGCAGGCATCAGCAAGTCCAGGGTCGTCTATGATTACAAATCCAAAAACGCTCTCCTCGAGGCGCTCATAGACCGGCAGTTTCAGCGGGATGTCGAGCGGAACAGGATTCTTGTCGAAGAGAGCGCCGGAACTAAGCATCCGGAACTGTTCGCGCGGCTCCGTTCGAGCGAAAACGTCCCTGACGATGTCGAAAAAGCCGTTGCCATGGCCGTCACGGCTTCCATATCGAGCGAACAGAGCGTACGGCAGAAAATGAGAGAGTGGTTCGGTTACGATCTCAAAGCCATGGAGGCCGGTGAGAAACCCCAGGTTGCGCGCCTTGCTTTTTTCGCGTTGCTCGGTTTCGGCTGTCCCGAATGGTTCGGACTCGTGGAATGGAGCGAAAGCGAGCGTCTCGCTTTCGTTGCGGACATCCGTGCCATGTATGCCTGCTGTCCCGATGAACCGACATTGTCCCCACCAGTACAATCAAAAGGATCGAAGCAATCATGAAAAGGTATTATCTCATCGCGGTACTATTGGCTGCAATCGCTGCAGGCTGGTTCCTCTGGCCTAAAAAACCGGCAGGCGACATGCAGCAGATGGCCATGAAGCCCGAAGTCAGCGTTGTCTCTCTCAAGCCCCGGGAGGTGGTCCTGACCAGAGACCTGCCCGGCAGGACTTCTGCAGTGCGCGTGGCTGAAATCCGTCCGCAGGTGAGCGGCATCGTCACCCGGCGGTTCTTCGAGGAGGGAAGCATGGTCAGGCAGGGCCAGCAGCTTTACCAGATAGACCCCGCGCCATACCAGGCTGCATACAACAGCGCCCGGGCCAACCTCATCAAGGCCGAGGCGAATGTCAGGGCTGTACAGGCAAAATCCGAACGGTACACCGAACTGGTGAAGATCGGGGGAGTAAGCAAACAGGAGTTCGATGATGTGAGGGCGAGCCTCTCGCAGGGCAGGTCCGATGTCGCCATCGCAAAAGCCGAGGTTGCGACCGCGAAAATCAACCTCGACTACACCAGGGTGTTGTCCCCGATATCCGGGCGTATCGGGCAGTCGAAGGTGACGGAAGGCGCACTTGTCAATGCAAGCCAGGCTACGGCGATAGCCGTGGTCCAGCAGCTCGACCAGATCTATGTCGATGTATCCCGGTCGGGCGAGGAGATGATGCAGCTTCGTGATCGTTACCCGGAACTGAAATCGGGCGCTCCCGCCGGTTCATCGTCGTCTGTCCGGCTTCTTGTTGACGGTAAACCAGTCGGCCGGCCCGGAACGCTGAAATTTTCCGATGTGACCGTCAATCCGACAACCGGGACCGTCCTCTTGCGCGTGCTTTTTCCCAATCCCGATTACACGATCCTTCCCGGTATGTTTGTCCATGCACGTCTCGAGCAATGGAAGGATGGGCAGGCCATTCTCGTTCCCCAGAAATCGGTCAGCCGGAACGTCGACGGTTCGGTCTCCGTCTGGGTCGTCGGCAGCGACGGTTCTGTCAACCCGAGGCCTGTAACCGTTTCTGAAATTGTCGGCGACAACTGGCTTGTCACCGGGGGCCTGAAAGCAGGGGAGAAAGTCGTCTATGAAGGTGTCATGAAAATCAGGCCCGGTATGAAGGTGACCGCTGTCGAAGCGGTTCAGCCTGCGGTTTCCCCGAAATAATCTTTTTCTATCATTCAAGCGTAAACTCTCATGTCGGGATTTTTCATAGAACGGCCGGTATTCGCGTGGGTGATCTCCATCTGCATCATGCTTGCCGGACTGCTTGCGATCCAGACCCTTCCGGTTGAACAATATCCGCGCATTGCAGCACCGACCATCAATATCAGCGCCTCCTATCCGGGAGCTTCGGCTTCCGCGGTCGAAAACAGCGTGACGCAGGTCATCGAACAATCCCTCACCGGTATCGACCACCTCCGCTATTTCAGCGCGAACAGCGATTCCAACGGCAACGTGACCATAACCGTGACCTTCGAACCCGAGGCTAACCCGGACATCGCCCAGGTCCAGGTGCAGAACAAGCTGCAGACGGTCATGTCGAACCTGCCCCAGCAGGTCCAGCAGCAGGGGGTGAAGGTGACCAAGGGAGATACCGGATTCCTCATGGTTGTCGGTGTGTATTCGGATGACGGCAGCGTCGATGAATTTACCATGAACGATTTCATCAATTCGAAGATCCTCGATCCTCTCAGCAGGGTTCCCGGGGTGGGCAATATCCAGGTGTTCGGTCAGCCTTATTCCATGCGCATCTGGCTCGACCCCCACAAGTTGAACAGCTTCAACCTCTCGACATCCGAAGTCCAGGCGGCAGTCAGCGCACAGAACAACGATGTTTCAGCCGGGCAACTCGGCGGCACGCCTGCCGTACCGGGGCAGCAGCTGACTGCTACCATCACAGCCCAGTCCCGCCTGAAAAACGTCGCGGATTTCGAAAATATCCTGCTCAAGGTCAATACCGACGGGTCGCAGGTGCGTCTCGGCAATGTGGCACGTGTCGAGCTCGGAGTGCAGAATTACGACATGACGAGCCGTTTCAACGGCAAACCGGCTGCAGGAATGGCCATAACCCTGGCGACCGGCGCGAATGCCCTGAAAACCGCCGACCTGGTCAAGGCGAAAATGAAAGAGCTGAACCCTTTGCTGCCGCACGGGGTGAAAGTCGTCTATCCTTTCGATACGACACCCTTTGTGAAGACCTCGATCGAAGGCGTCGTGCATACGCTTTTCGAAGCCGTCATTCTCGTATTCATCGTCATGTTCCTCTTTCTCCAGAATTTTCGCGCGACCCTGGTGCCGACCATTGCCGTGCCGGTCGTTCTGCTGGGGACCTTCGGGATTCTGGCCGTATTCGGCTTTTCGATCAATACCCTGAGTATGTTTGCCATGGTGCTTGCCATCGGCCTGCTCGTGGACGACGCCATCGTCGTGGTTGAAAACGTGGAGCGTATCATGGAAGAGGAACACCTCTCCCCGCTTGAAGCCACCAGGAAATCGATGCAGCAGATCTCCAGCGCTCTTGTGGGAATCGCCCTCGTGCTTTCGGCGGTCTTCGTGCCGATGGCCTTCTTCAAAGGTTCCACCGGGTCGATCTACCGCCAGTTTTCGATTACGATCGTCTCGGCGATGGTCCTTTCAGTGCTGGTTGCCCTCATCCTCACCCCTGCGCTTTGCGCCAGCTTACTCAAGCCTTTGAAAACAGACGGGCATGTTTACAGCAGCGGTTTTCTCGGGCGTTTTTTCGAACGTTTCAACGGGTTTTTCAACCGGAACCGCGAGAGGTATGTGAGCGGGGCAGGAATGATGACCGGAAATGTCAGACGGTCGATGATGGCGTTTTCGCTTGTGCTGTTGCTTCTGGGACTTCTTTTCATGCGCATTCCGACCTCCTTCCTGCCCGACGAAGACCAGGGCTTCCTGTTCATCCAGCTTTCGACTCCTTCCGGCGCGACGAAGGAACGGACGCTGGAAAGTGTGAAAGCCATGGAAAAGTACATGCTCAACCAGGAAAAGGATGTAGTCGAAAGCGTGTTCAGCGTCACCGGGTTCAGTTTCGCCGGCCAGGGCCAGAACTCCGCCATGGGTTTCGTGCAGCTGAAGGATTGGAGTGAGCGCAGGAAAAAGGAGCAGCATGTCACGTCGATTGCCGGCAGGACAATGGGCGCGCTTTCGAGCGTCAAGGACGCGATGATTTTCGCGTTCTACCCTCCGGCGGTCATGGAGCTCGGCAATGCGTCCGGCTTCGATTTCCAGCTTGTGGACCGCAAGGGCAAGGGGCATGAAGCCCTCATGGCCGCCCGTAACCAGCTTCTCGACCTGGCATCGAAAAATCCCACACTCATGGGCGTCAGGCACAACGGCCTCGAGGATGTGCCTCAGTTCAGGATCGACATCGACCGCGAAAAGGCCAGTGCTTTCGGCCTCTCCATCGCCGATATCAACTCGACGCTGCAGACGGCCTGGGGTTCGTCGTATGTCAACGATTTCATTCACGAAGGACGCATCAAGCGAGTGTTCGTGCAGGGTGACGCCCCTTTCCGCATGAACCCCGCAGATGTCGATATCTGGCATGTGCGGAACGCATCAGGCGAAATGGTGCCGTTCTCGGCGTTTTCGACCGGCAGCTGGAGCTATGGATCGCCGAAACTCGACCGTTTCAACGGCGTTTCGGCGGTGAACATCCAGGGTGCACCGGCGCCTGGAGTGAGCTCCGGTGATGCCATGAACGTGATCTCGCAGCTGGCCTCGAAGCTCCCCGAGGGTTTCGGTATCGAGTGGACCGGCCTTTCCTACGAAGAACGCGCGGCAGGACAGCAGACGCTGATGCTCTACACGCTTTCGCTGCTCTTCGTTTTCCTTTGTCTTGCTGCGCTCTATGAAAGCTGGTCCGTGCCGCTTGCCGTCATGCTCGTCGTGCCCCTCGGCGTGCTGGGTACCGTGCTTGCGACTTTCCTTTTCGGCATGTCCAACGACGTCTACTTCAAGGTCGGCCTGCTCACCACTGTCGGTCTGACTGCGAAAAACGCCATCCTGATCGTGGAGTTTGCAAAATCGCTCCACGAGAAAGGGATGGACCTGAAAGAAGCAGCCCTTACGGCAGCCGGGCGGCGCTTGCGGCCGATCGTCATGACGTCGTTGGCTTTCATCCTCGGCGTCACACCGCTGGCATTTTCATCCGGTGCGGGATCTGCCAGCCAGCATGCCATCGGCATCGGGGTTATCGGCGGCATGTTGTCGGGTACACTGCTGGCGATCTTTTTCGTGCCGCTCTTTTATATCCTGATGCAATCGCGTTTTTCCAGAAAGGCGGTGAATTCCCTGGCTGAACCTCAAAAAGAAGGGAGCAGACCATGACAAGAAAATTCCTGATTTCCCTTTTTCTTGCGGCAACAGCGCTTTCGGCCTGTTCGATGGCCCCGCACTACGATCGCCCGCCGGCCCCTGTAGCTTCAGAATGGCCCGCGGCAGCCGGCATGGGGCAGGCTCAGCTTTCAGGCGCCTCATCGGCCGGACAGCCCCCGGCGGCTGATATCGGATGGCGGAGCATCTTCAGGTCTCCGAAACTTCAGTCCCTGATCGAAACCGCACTGGCCAACAACCGCGACCTCAGGATTGCGGTGCTCAATATCGAGGCGGCCCGCCATACCTACCGTATCCAGGAGGCGGACCTCATTCCTTCGATAAGCGCTTCGGGCAGCCTGACGCGGCAGCGGTTGTCGGAAAGCACCAGCGGTACGGGACAGCCTGCAACCACCTCGTCCTATGTCGCCGGTGCGGGTCTGACCGCATATGAAGTCGATCTTTTCGGCCGGGTGCGAAACCTCGGTTCGAGGGCGATGAACCAGTACCTCGCAACCGAAGAAGGCCGAAAGGCCGCCCAGACGAGCCTGGTGGCCGAAGTGGCGAATGCCTACCTTACCTATCTTGCTGACAGCGAGCTTCTGCAGCTTACCGAAGGCACCCTCAGGACCCGGCAGGAATCCTTTGACCTCATCAGGAGAAGTTTCGAGCTTGGCGCGAAATCGCAGCTCGACGTTGTCCAGGCGGCAACGCTGGTTGAAAGCGCAAGGGCAGGACTCGCCCAGTACCGCCGCCAGGTGGAGCAGGACAGGAACGCCCTCACCCTGCTTCTCGGCACGACGATCGACAGCGAACTGCTGAAACCCGAAAGCCTCGCTTCGGTCAGCGTCATGGAGGTGCTTCCCGCCGGAATTCCGTCCACGGTTCTGCTCGACCGGCCGGATGTCCGCCAGGCGGAATATCTCCTCAAAGCCGAAAACGCGAATATCGGCGCGGCAAGGGCAGCCTTTTTCCCGGCAATCAGCCTTACCGGTTCGGCCGGTTTTGCGAGCAGCAGCCTTGCCGGCCTTTTTTCCACGGGACCTAACGGGATATGGAGCTTTGTTCCCCAGGTGACCATGCCGATTTTCCAGGGCGGACGCCTGCTTTCCAACCTCAGGCTGGCCAACACCAACCGCGATATCGCCCTCGCCCGTTATGAAAAAACGGTCCAGACGGCTTTTCGGGAAGTATCTGATGAACTTGTGGCCCGTGCGACCTATACGGCGCAGCTGAATGCGCAGCAGGAGCTTGTCAGATCGAGCGAAGCCGCCTGCACGATCACCCTGGCCCGCTACGAGCACGGCATCGACAGCCACTTCGCCCTGCTTGATGCACAACGCTCGCTGTATTCCGCGCAGCAGGGCGAAATCCTTGTCCATCGGGAGAGCCTCTCGAACCTGGTGAACCTTTACAAAGTCCTGGGAGGCGGGTGGAAATAGCCCGGGTGGGGATTTTTCAGGATTTCAGCTCCGTTGAGTATGTTTGCAGGAAGAGTGCCGTTCAGACCGATTTCCCTGAACCGGTGAAGAGGAAGTGCTTCAGTCGGTTTTGGGCGGCAGTAATTTTAGCCTGAATTTGCCGAACATGACCATCCTCCCCGCACCTTATTGCCCCGAGCGGGTCGATCCGGCAACCCTTGGAAGCTGGCTCAGCTTTTCGCTCGATTTCTTTTCCGGTCCCGAACTGCAGAACCCTTATCTCGACATGACGCTGCAGCTCGATGTTACGGAGGGGTATGCACGCTATTCCGAACTGAAGGAGGAAGAAGGGAAAGGCACCTTTTTCGCCTTCCTGCTCTGGCATCTGGCAGGGGCCCTGCGATCCCATCCTTCGTTCAACCTCCGCCGTGCCGGTGAGGAGTGGTATCTGCTGCACAATCCGCCTTTTTTCATACCCGTGGCCGTAGGCGGAGCGAAGCGTTTTGGCGAGATCGTGCTGGAAGACGTTTACCGGCAGGATTACCGGACCTTTACCCGCATCTATCTGGAGAAGCTTGAACGTGCCCGCATGCCCGATGGCGGGACCGTGCATTCGAGCGATGTGTTCAATTACGCGCATTTTGTCGGCAACCTGCCCAACCTGAGGTTCACGGGCATGACGCTGCACTGGCGACCGTCACAGATGCAGGGTCAGAGCTTTTTCTATTTCGGTCAGCGCTATTGCGAAGGGGAGCGCCTGCTGATACCCTTGTGTGTGAAACTGCACCATGCCTGCACCGATTTTCTGGTGCTCGACGAGCTGATCACGGATTTCAGCCGCAGGTTTGCGGCTGATGGCCTCCTCAGGGGATGATGCCCGAAAGGGCGGCGTCGCTGATGATTTTGCGGTGCAGGGGGATGCGAACCTCAGGTCGAAGCCCTTGGGTGTAGAAGCCGGCCTCGAAAAGCTCGTGATTGATGGCTATGGTATCGTCGGCGACGGTTACCCGGTATGCGATGACGAGCAATGAGCCATACATCTCCACCTCACGGTGGTAAACTCCGATGAGGCTGTCGATTTCACCGCAGAGCGATGTTTCTTCGTACAGTTCGCGCAGGCACCCTTCGTGCGGTTCTTCTCCGGCTTCCAGGAAACCGCCCGGCAGCGCCCACTCGTTCAGGGCCGGTTCGTGGCCCCTTCTCACCAGGAGCAGTTTTCCGTCTTTATTCAGCGTATAGGCAACGGCGACAGGCAGGGGATTGACGTAATGGACCCAGGTGCATGATGGACAGAACATGCGGTCACGTCCATCGATAAATCCTTTTTCAAGCTGGTTTCCACATGCCGGACAAAACAGGTAGGGTTTCATGGATTGAAAGAAACTTTTAACTGAAGCGTATCATTTAGTAGGGTGAACATTTCAATAACCGGTATTAGTTTCATCCATGGCATCAAAATTACTTGAAGAGGGCGCAATCGCTCCGATATTTTCGGCAAAAGACCAGGAAGGAAAGGACGTCAAACTTGATGAATACCTCGGGCGCAAGGTCATTATTTACTTCTACCCGAAGGACGATACTCCCGGATGTACGGCCGAAGCTTGCGCATTTCGCGATAATTTGCCTAAATTTCAAAAAATAGGGGTTGATGTCCTGGGTGTGAGCGTCGATGATGAGCGCAAGCACCGGAAGTTCGCCGACAAGTTTCAGTTGCCTTTCAGGCTGGTGGCAGACACCGACAGGAAAATTGTCGAAGCTTACGGAGTATGGGGATTGAAGAAGTTCATGGGACGTGAATATATGGGCACCAACCGCATCACCTACCTTGTCGATGAACAGGGTGTGATTGAAAAAGTCTGGCC
>JAAXXI010000087.1 GCA_013334565.1 Chlorobiaceae bacterium | reverse complement strand
TGGTCGATGCAGGGGTTTCACTTCATCCGGTATTTTTCGGAAATGAACGGACGTTCACGAAGCTTTCCGGGGAAGTGCGGCGTTACATTCCTGTTTCATCGGACCGCTTTTCCAGGGTTGCCTTCAGGGTCGGCGGCGAGAAAATCTGGGGGGAGTTCCCCTTCTGGGAAGCAGCATACCTCGGCGGGACGACATCGCTCCGCGGATATGACAAACAGCGTTTTGCCGGAGATGCGTCGCTCTACGCCGGGTCAGAACTGCGTATCCATGCCGGACAGTTCTCCTGCCTTGTGCCGGTTGCCTGGGGACCTCTCGCGTTTGTTGAAACCGGCAGGGTGTTCCTCGATGGGGAGGATTCCTCGGCGTGGCACACCGGGGCGGGATGCGGCTTGTGGTTCGGGATCGACGATTCCCGCTATTTTGCAACCGTTGCCTACGGCAGGGGGTTCGACGACGGGAGGCTCATGGAAGAGACCGGTATCTACGCGAGGGCCGGGTTCAGTTTCTGACAGAAAGCAGCGAGGTTATTTTTTCGCCCAGCTCCTCAAGGTTGAACGGCTTGGTGATATAGTCCGCAGCGCCGAGCTTCAGTCCCTTTTCGCGGTCTTCGCCGGTATCTTTCGCCGTGAGCATGATGAGCGGTATCGAGCTCCATGCCGACGAGCCCTTTATCTGTTCGGTAAGGGTGAAGCCGTCTATTCCCGGCATGGCGATATCGACCACAAGCAGATCGATTCCGGATTGGTTTTTCAGGATTTCCAGTGCAGCTTCTCCGTCGGCAGCCGTAAGGACGTTGAATTTTTTCCCGAGGTTATGGGCGAGAAGGCGCCTGATGTTCGGCGAATCGTCAACGATGAGAATGGTCTGTCTCTCCATGGGTAACGGCATTTTGATCAGGGTTTCAGGTATTTTCCGACGATCTGGAGGATGGTGTTCGGTTCGACGGGCTTGGTGATGTAAGCCTGGGGGACCAGATGCTCGCCTTCGACCATTTCATGCGCCTGGGCACGGGCCGTGAGGAAGATGAAGGGTATCTCCCTCAGCTTTTCGTCCTGAAGCAGCTGCTCGCGGAACTGCATGCCGTTCATCCCCGGCATCATGATGTCGCAGAGGATAAGTCCCGGAGGGTCAACCTTGCAGTGTTCAAGCGCTTCGAGCCCGTTCGATGCCTCGGCTACGGTATAACCCGCCTTGTTGAGGATATAGCCGATAAGCCTTCTCGAATTCGGCTGGTCGTCGGCGAGAAGAATGGATTTCTTTCCGGCAGTCATGCTGCACTCTCCTTTTCTGCGTTCATGAGGGGCAATTGTATGGTCACCTTCGTTCCTTCGTGCAGCCTGCTCGATACGCTGATCCTGCCGTCATGCGCTTCGACGATCTCTTTGACTATCGGCAGGCCAAGGCCCGTTCCTTCGATCTCTTCGCCCGGCCGGTGCACCCTGTAGAATTTTTCAAATATCTTTTCGATGTCTTCTTCCGGGATCCCCCTGCCGGTATCCTCGACCGTCATCAGCATATCTCGGTCGTCGTATTTCATCGCGACCGAAACCGTCCCACCCGCGGGGGTGAATTTCAGGGCGTTCCCGATGATGTTGATGGCTGCCTGCTTGAGCGCGTCGGGATCGGCGAACACCTGGATGGGCGGGGTCTGCACATCGAGCTTCAGGACGATTTTTTTCTCCTCCGCCCTCATTTTAAGCGAACGGCAGACTTCGGCAAGCGTCAGCGACGGGTCGATGGCGGTTTTCTTGTAGGATACCCTGCCGGAATCGATTTTCGAGATCATGAGCACATCTTCGATCAGCGCCGACAGCCGTTTGCTTTCGTCGTGGATGATCTGCAGGAACTCGAAAAGGGTATCCCGGTCGAGCTCGTCGATATCCTGCATGATCGTGCTGGTGAACCCGAGAATGGAAAAAAGCGGTGTCCTCAGTTCGTGCGAGACCGTCGAAATGAAATCGTTTTTAAGCCTGACGTTTTCCCTGATGAGGGACTCCGAGCGCTTCTGTTCCGAGATGTCGCGGATGATGCCGACGAATCGGCGGTGGTGGGCGGTGGCGAAAATGGTCGAACTGACATGCACGTCCACGAGGAGGCCATGCTTGGTGACGATCTGTGTTTCGAAGCGTTCGACATGCTGCAGCAGGGCTTTATGGAAATATTCGCCTGCCGCGGCCCGCCGGTCTTCGGGATACAGCTCCGTGATATTCATCCGGCAGAGTTCTTCGGGAGAGTACCCGAAAAGCTGCAGCGCCTCCCTGTTCCACTCCACGAGGGAGCCGGTGTCGATATCGGCCACGATGATCGCATCGGGGATCGCCTGGAAGAGGTTGTGGTATTTTTTCTGGTTGTCGTGCAGCCGCTCTTCGACCTGCTTGCGCTCCGTGATATCGATGACGAGCCCCCTCAGCCCCGACCTGCCATGCCTGTCGGTGATCGGGGCGGTGTAGACCAGGACGGGAAAGCGGGTGCCGTCGTTTTTTATGGCGATATATTCGTGGCTTGTCGAAAAGAGCTCCGCGCTGTTTTCCTTCAGGTTTTCCACTATTCTGGGCCGTTCCTCCGGAGCGAAGAAACGCAGCGCATGGATCCCTTTGCGGAGATCTTCCTGCCGGTAGCCGAACGTGCTGAACCCGGCTTTGTTCGAGTAGGTGATATAACCCTGGTTGTCGGATTCGAAGACCGGCTGCGGCAGGAAGTTACTCAGGTCCCTGAACCGTTTGTGGCTTTCCGCCAGATCTTCGCGGCTGTTCTTGACGGAGGTGATGTCCTGCAGGAGGGCGAGAACATGGGTGACGTTGTCGGTCGTGCTGAAAATCGGGCATACGATCGCGTGCACCCAGCTCTGTTCGCCTTTCTTCCCTTTGCGGTTGTATTCGCCTTCCCAGATTTTTTTCGATGCGATGGTTTCCGGGAGCTTTCGGTAGAACGCTCCAAGGTGCTTTTCAGCCGTCCTGATATTGCTGCCGGGCTGGCCGGGGCTTTCTCCGTTGTAGAGCAAGTGGAACGCCGGATTGGTGTATTCGATGTTTCCTTCCCTGTCGGTGATGACGACCGCTACGGGGCTCTGGTCCATGGCCGCTGAAAGCAGCCTGACTTTCTGCCTGAGCGCCGATTCGGAGAGCGCGTTTTTCAGGGTTATTTCGAGCCGGTTTCCGTCGATCGGCTTGGTCAGGTACTCATAGGCGCCCAGCTTGATGCACTGGACAGCCTGCTCGATGTCGCCCGAACCGGATACCATGATGACCGGGACGGGGGAGTCGTTTTCGGTCAGGTGACGCAGGACATCGATGCCGCTCATCCCCGGCATGCTGATGTCGAGCAGAACGGCATCGATCCGGTCGGCTTGCATGGCGATAATGGCTTCTTCCCCGTTCGATGCGGTAGCCGTGTCGTAACCGAGCTTTTCGACGATCCGGCGGATCATGCTGCGGATCACCATGCTGTCGTCCACAAGGAGAACTTTCGGTTTGTCAGGCGTGTCGGCCATCGTACGTCGGTTACTGGTTTTCTCTTTTTGTTGCTCCGGCGATGAAAAGGTCAATTTCGGTCAGCATCAAGAGTTCCGATTTAGTCATTCTGTCTTTTCCTGTCATTCTGAGTGCAGCGAAGAATCCAGATGTTTATTTCCCTGAGAAGATGGATCCTTCACTCCGCGTTGCTTCGTTCAGGATGACACCGTTTTTTTCAGAACAAGCACCATGCTCTTGTCATACAGTCCTTGCCCTTGTCATTCTGTCTTTTTCCTGTCATTCTGAGTGCAGCGAAGAATCCAGATGTTTATTTCCCTGAGAAGATGGATCCTTCACTCCGCGTTGCTTCGTTCAGGATGACACCGTTTTTTTCAGAACAAGCACCCTGCTCTTGTCATGCTGTTCTTGGCCTTGTCATTCTGTCTTTTTCCTGTCATTCTGAGTGCAGCGAAGAATCCAGATGTTTATTTCCCTGAGAAGATGGATCCTTCACTCCGCGTTGCTTCGTTCAGGATGACACCGTTTTTTTCAGAACAAGCACCATGCTCTTGT